>JAGQQS010000247.1 GCA_020426105.1 Planctomycetaceae bacterium | reverse complement strand
GTGGTGTGCTCCCCAGTCGGTCATTGTGCCGCCAGAGTAGTCCCACCAGTACCTGAACGTGACATGCGTTCTCTCTCGAACATATTCTACCTCTGGAGTTGGTCCCTGCCACATATTCCAGTCGAAACCAGAGGGAGGAGACGACTGCACGAACGGGCCCTCTCGTCGCCCGCGTGGCAGCCAGACTGAAATGTGCTGGAGTTTTCCAATGCGTCCGTTGCGCACGAGTTCGCAGGCCAGCCTGAAGTTTTTGTCGCTTCGTTGCTGGCTGCCAGTTTGCAGGATGCCACCGGTGTCGCGAACGGCGGACACGAGGTGTTGCCCCTCTTCAATTGTGAGTGTCAGTGGCTTTTCGCAGTAGACGTCTTTCTTCGATCGCAATGCGGCCAGCGAGACCAGTGTGTGCCAGTGATCCACGGTGCCACAAATGACTACCTGAATGTCCGTTCGATCCATCACCTTCCGAAAGTCCTTGAATGTCTCTGCGTCTGGCCAGAGCTTTTTCGCTTCGGCCAGCCGGCTGTCATCCACATCACACAAGGCGACAATGCGGCCAAACCGCGAAGCTTTTTTCGCGTCTCCCCGCCCCATGCCTCCACAACCGATGAGCGCGATCGCCGGTTGATCGTCCATTCCCGTTGCAGCGGCGGCTGATTGTGCCAACTCGTTCAGGTACCAGTTCGGCAGAGACGTTGCCGCGGCTGCCGCCGCGGCCGTTTGGAGAAAACTTCGTCGGTTGGTGTTCATGATCGAATTGTCCTTTTTCTACAACAATTGTTCTCACCGTCACCGCAATTGTACGTGGTCAATGCGGATCATCGATGCACGTCGTCGCATTGCGACTCTCAGTGCCGAATGAGGGCGATGTGAGCTAACGTAGTTCCAGATCAGTCGAAAAGTCAAATCGACTCACTTCTTTGCCGTCAACGGTGTGATGTCGAATCAGCAGACGGGGCTGGTTATCGGCTTCGCCGTAGCTCAACTGTCCACTCAGGAATCCACCCTGAACTCTTAAAAAACGATGCTCTGGTCGAACATCACCCTCCCGCCAACCCAACTCATGACGTTCGCTGCCGGGACCACAACCAAATTCCCACAATCCGGTTTGTGAATCTTTCGAAGCGTACTGCCAATGACGATCACCACAGAAAACAATTAAGCCTTCGATGGCACTTAGTGCGTCGCGCAACTGAAGGCCCTCGTATTTGAAGGTTTCGTTGGCATGGTTATCACTTTTCTGATCACGGTCGGGTCCCACGATCGGCGTCGGGCTGAAGACCAGCTTGAATGCAGCCGTTGAATCATGCAGGGACTTCAGCAACCAGGCCTTCTGATCTTTTCCCAGGATCGTCTTGTCCGGTCCGTCTTTCATGGTATTCGGGCTCCGGAAATCCCGGCCTTCCAGAATCCAGATTTGAACATCACTGCCCCACCGCACGGTCGTGTACCGTGGCGTTCGCGCGGGGAATTGTTCGCGGTTAAACAGATGCAAGCCCTGCTCAAAACTGACCGCACCGTAAGTCTGACCGGGCCAGCAGTCGTTCTTCAGTGTATCATGGTCGTCTTTGATGAAATAGCTTGTGTGATTGGCATAGAAGTCACGTACCCTCGGCAATGAAAATAATCGAGCCCATTTGAAACGCATCAAATCGATGGTCCAGGCCCAGGGATTCGGCTTGTCGTAATATTCAATATCGCCCGCATGGATCATCCAGTCTGGTGCCATTCGCGTCATGGCGGGATAAATACGATGGCCGAGGTCATCATCGCGACGGATATAATCGTGACACGTGGTCATGCAAAATGTCTGTGGTACCTGCAGATCGGGCTGTGGTGCTGTCCGAAAGGCCCCCCGCAGGATCGCCGTGATCTCTTCCTGTCCAATCGGTCGAGCCTCCAGGATGGCGACATAACGGGTTCCCGCCTTTAAATCCTCAAGCGCCCATTGACAGGTATAATCTTCCTCGGCTCGCGTGACTGTCCAGTCCATTGATCGAACGAGGGCCGGTTCTGCTTCTGGAAACCAGGTTAAGCGAACTTCTCCCGGAGCCCCGGGACAGGCGCCCTGCATTTTTTCCAGTTGAGCTCCTGCCGGCAACTGCACCTGCAAAAGCTGTGTTGCGTCCAGTGTATTTTCCCACTGCCGCTCTTGCTCTTTCGTAATCGTCACGAACTCCGGGCCGTTCCGGACCATCTCGGCTCGAGCGGTGGTACGAGTCCACAACACGATCGAATGCTGATCGGCCCAGCTGTTTCGCATTCCATTGCCCAGTTGTGGCGCCGAGGCAACCAATGCCTCTCGTTCAGTCTCCTGTGCGTCAAGCCGACTGAGGTTGAGAATGGCCAGCCCCAGCCAAAGTCCCCGAATCAGCGTCATCATCAAACTGTGCATCTTATTTTCTGGGTACGGCATGGTTAAAACCTGGATAAAAAGCCGGAGAGGAATCATTCAAGCCATTGTCGACCACACTCAGGTGTAAGTCCGCAACGCTTAAATAGACCACATAGATACCCCGGATACCATTTGCCTGTGAGTTGTATGGAGATCCGGCGGCGGGATAGACTCGTGCCCTGCGCTCACTCTATCATTCTGTTGTCCAGATTCCATCCGAAGCATTCGTGATGCGTTGCCTTTCTGGCAGTTTGTTGTTCTGGATTGTCGTTGGCTGGTTGCCTGCGTCTGGCTCTGTGGAGGCGGGGCTCACCGTGAAGGAGGGCTGCTCAGTCCAGACGTGACCAACTGCAAGGCTGAAGCGTAACGAGCAGACGCTGAGTGAACTGAGTTGATAACACTTTGATACTGAGAAGGCATCGAAATGAAACAAGCGTTGCTGCTGAACATGTTAGTCCTGTGCTGCACCGCGAGTATTTCAGCTCAGGAAATACAGACTGGCGAGTCGAATCGTGGCGGAACACATCCCAATGTATTGTTCATTGCCGTGGATGATTTGAATCACTGGGTAACCCATTTGAACAGGAATCGTCAGGCGAGGACACCGAATATTGATCGACTGGCCAGCATGGGGATGACCTTTACGAGAGCCTACTGCGCTGCGCCGGCGTGTGAACCATCGCGAGCGGCTTTGATGAGCGGCAAACGCCCATGGACGACAGGCTGTTACAAAAACGGAGACTCGTGGAAAAATCATCTCACGGAGGGGCAACAACTGTCGAAGCAGTTTCTGCAAGCGGGTTACTACGTGGCGGGTGCGGGGAAGATCTTTCATTCGGACCAGTACTTTCCCAGCGAGTGGTCTGAGTATATGGACAGCCGCGGCTTGTATGTTGCTGGCAAAGGTGTGGAAAAGGACAATGGCTACCATCTGCCACTGTCCGCTGATCTGGCAGACGACGACCTCATGGACTGGCATACTGTCAATTGGTGCATCGACAAAATAAACCAATCCAGAGAACAACCGTTCTTCATTGCTTGCGGACTGCACAAACCGCATTTGCCTTTTGCCGTCCCCAGGAAATACTACGACGCTTTTCCGCTGAACGAAATTGAACTTCCGCCACATCAGGAAAATGATCTGGACGATATTCCGGAAGCCGGTCGAAAAATGGCGAACCCCGCCGGCGACCACGCAAAATTCCTTAAGTCAGGCCGATGGAAGGCGGCTATTCAAAGTTATCTGGCGACCTGTGCCTACACCGATATGAATATCGGACGTCTGCTGGACGCGCTGGAGAAAAGCAAAGCGCACGACAATACCGTCATCGTCCTTTGGGGCGATCATGGATGGTCGTTCGGAGAAAAGCAGCACTGGCGTAAGTTCGCCTTGTGGGAGGAACCAACACGGACTCCGCTGATATTTGTTGCTCCCGGTACGACGAAGGCCGGCTCGGTGTGCGAGCACCCGGTCGATTTGATGGCGATATACCCCACCACCTGCCAATTGGCAGGATTGCCGGTTCCCGCTCATGTGGAAGGAACGAGTGTCGTGCCTCTGTTGAGAAACGCCATTGAGCCATGGAGTCTTGCGGCGATTACGACTCATGGTCAGGGAAATCACGCAGTTCGGCTCGGTCCCTGGCGATACATTCGTTATGCCGATGGCAGCGAAGAGCTTTACGACCATTCCAGCGACGAATATGAATGGAACAATGTCGCAAACCGTGCCCAACTAGACCACGTTAAATCCGACCTCGCAAAGTACCTCCCGCAGGACAAGACGCTGAATCAGAAATGAAACGTGCGACGTCAGAGAAAAGACGACCGCTCAGCCGAAAAGTTGAAGCACCACTCGGCGGCCGATGTCGGCTCTGCTCGTGGCATATGCTGAATTATGTCTCATGCGACGGCACTTGAATCCGCGCCGAGGATACTGACAGCTTTACCCAACCAGTCTCCGAACTGGCGCTCGATCGCGGCCGCCGTTTCGGTAACTTCCGTGTGGCTGAGCGTTGCTGCCGAAAGTCCGGCGGCGATGTTTGTAATGCAGGACACGCCCAGCACACGCATGCCCAGTGATGCGGCCACCAGTGCTTCCGGGACGGTACTCATTCCCACGGCATCAGCCCCCAGGCCGCGCAGCATCCGGATCTCCGCCGGAGTTTCATAGTTCGGTCCGGGCATCATGGCATAAACACCCTCGTGAACTTTTAGTGGAGTGTCGATCTGCCGGAGCTGTCGTCGCAGGTCTTCGTGCCACAGCAGCAAACTTCCGCCGGGCCGCGTACCGCTCTGCAACTCGGGGCGGATCAGCGACATGCAGCTGTCCTTCAGTGGCGGGTGCAACTCTGCGTGCGAGGCAACTGGCCGCAGATGGTCTTTGATCAGCATCAGGTCACCGGGCTGGAACCCCGTACGAATTCCACCGGCCGCGTTCGTAATCACTGCCGTCTTGACATGCAACGCATGCAGCAACCGGGTACCAAACGCGACGGCCGCGCTTGAATGGCCTTCGTAGAAGTGGACACGTCCCTGGAGCATGGCCACAGGCAATCCTGAAATTCGGCCGTAGACGAATCGTCCCGAATGCCCGGAAATCAATGGCGACGGCATTCCCGGAATGTCGTCGTAGCTGATTGACCTTCCACCAGAAGCCAGCAAACGACCGGCAGCTGCTCCCAAACCGGATCCAAGAATGACGCCGACCACCGGCTCTTCGCCCGCGTTAATCTTCAGTCTGCGACGAACGCAGGAAGCCGCAATCCCGAAGGGGTCTGCCGCATCCCACGGAGCCGTCGGCGAAATCGAATGTGGCAGATCGGATTGCATTTACGAAGTAGATTCACAACCTTGACAGGCGTCTGCATGATCGAAGGACTCACCGCCTGAATCGCACGGAATTTGGTGCAGAATAGAACGTTTATCCAGCGCACGGGAGTGTCGTCGGGGAATTAGACCGTTTTGCTTCGAAACTTTCTACATGGCACAAATGTTGCGAACTGTTCATTCGTATTGTGGAAACGTTGTGTCAGTGCCTGGACTCCGGGCATTTACTCCTCATACTGCTTAAAACGTTAACAACGAACCGAAGTTTGATGCGGAGACATCTCGAAAGTGCCAGAGATTGCCGGAAATTTTGATGAACTCCTGACATCCGAGGGGGCACCTCGTCATCCTGCGTTGTCAGGTGGTTTGGCATCGCTGTCCCCTGAAGCCCTCGCCGAAAGACAACGGCATGCCGAGGAAGAGTTACTGGAGAAGGGAATCACGTTTGCTGTCTACGGACACACGGACGGGAATGAAAAGGTCTGGCCGTTTGACGTCGTGCCACGGCCTGTTGGCCTGGCTGAATGGCATACCATCGAAGCCGGGCTGAAACAGCGAATCCGAGCGCTCAACCTGTTTCTGGATGATGTCTACGGGCCGGGCCGGATTATGAAAGACGGCATTGTACCGGAATCGCTGGTGAAGACGGCCAAAACCTACCGTCCCGAATGCGCAGGGTTTCGACCACCGGGCGGTGTCTGGACGCATGTCGTTGGTACCGACCTGGTGCGAAATCATGACGGCACGATTTATGTGCTTGAGGACAATCTGCGCTGTCCGTCGGGCGTGAGTTACGTGTTGGAAAATCGGGAGATCATGAAGCGTGTCTTGCCCGAGGTTTTCTACGGTTCAATTGTCGCCTCGATCGAAGACTACCCGGAACGACTTCTGGAGACATTGCTCAAGACAGCCCCACAGCATGTGACATCGCCCACCGCAGTCGTCCTGACCCCCGGTGTCTGCAACTCCGCCTACTTCGAACATTCATTTCTTGCGCAACAGATGGGCGTGGAACTTGTTCATGGCAGCGACCTGTTTGTCGATGAAGAAGACATGGTCTGGATGAAGACAACGCGCGGACCGCAGCGAGTGGACGTGATTTATCGCCGCATTGATGACGATTTTATCGATCCGGAAGTATTTCGCGCTGACAGTATGTTAGGGGTTCGCGGTTTGATGCGCGCCTATCGGGCGGGCAATGTCACGCTGGCGAACGCGCCGGGCACAGGAGTGGCCGATGACAAAGCCGTTTATCAGTACGTTCCTGCGATCATCCGTTATTATTTGAGCGAAGATGCAATTCTGCAGAACGTTCCGACGTACCTGTGCTCCGTGGAATCTGACTGTGATTATGTCCTTGGTCACCTGCACGAACTGGTTGTAAAACCGACCAATGAATCGGGAGGCTATGGCATCCTCATGGGACCGCAGGCGTCCCGCAAGGAACGCGAGGCGTGTGCGGACGCAATTCGCAAGGATCCCCGCAATTATATCGCCCAGCCGATGTTGACTCTTTCCACGGTGCCGACCGTCATTAACCAGACGCTTTCGCCAAGACATGTCGACCTGCGGCCCTTTATTTTGTACGGTGAGGACTTGTGGGTCCTCCCTGGCGGGCTTACTCGCGTGGCACTCAAGGAAGGATCGATGATCGTTAATTCCTCACAGGGCGGCGGCAGCAAAGACACCTGGGTTTTGCTGCAGCATTGATCAAACCCTTAGACTTCATTTAAGAATTCCTGTCATGTTGTGTCGTGTGGCTGAATCGTTGTTCTGGATGAGTCGTTATCTGGAGCGTGCTGAGAATCAGGCTCGATTTATCGATGTGACGTCGCAGATTGCGCTGGGATATCGCGGCAGTGAACTGGATTTATGGTCATCGCTGCTGCACGCCGGCGGCGATGTGGAAGACTTTAAAAAAAGTTACTCCGCACCGACGCAGGAGAATGTCATTCGCTACCTGCTGTTCGACCCGCAGAATCTGAATTCGGTCGTGAATTGTCTGGCTGCGGCGCGGGAGAACGCGCGGGCCGTTCGCGAAAATCTGACAACACCGATGTGGGAGGCGGTGAATCGGTTCTATCTGCGTGTGCGATCCGCCGCATCAGAATCCAACCGCGTTATCAGACAGCCACACAGTTTTCTGGAACAGATCAAGCGGATGTCCAATCAGGTGATGGGTGTCTCACGCGCCACCTGGTCACGCGGAGAAGCCTGGCATTTCTCGTGTCTGGGTTACGATATCGAACGAGCCGACAAAACGTCGCGAATCCTGGACGTCAAATATTTTATTCTGTTACCTGACCCGACGCACGTCGGTTCGCAGGTCGATGTCGTGCAGTGGGCCGCGTTGCTGGAATCCACGAGTGCCCTGCAAATGTATCGGCGCGAATACGGACGGATTGAGCCGTCAAATGTGGTTGAGTTTCTGATCCTCAATAAACGCTTTCCGCGATCTATGCGATTCTGCGTTCGCGAAGCGGAATCCAGTATCCGGGCCATCTCCGGAACTCCGCTGCATTCATTCAGCAATCCGGCGGAACAGCTGGTGGCCCAGTTAAATGCAAAACTTAACTTTGCCCGAGCTGCCGATGTGATCGGAAACGGTCTGCATCAGTTCGTGGATGATTTTCAGTCACAACTGAATGGCATCGGGGCTGGCGTGGCAGAAAGTTTTTTCCAGGTGGACATGAGCGCTCGAAGGAGCATGCAGTCTCAGAGTTCGATGCTTTGATGAATGAAAACCGATGCCGTTCCGGCTATGCTGTTTTCGAATTCTTCTGTCATCGTCGGACCTGCAGCAACTTGCGTGACGCTGGCTGTTTCTATTTACTCTCTGAAATCCTGTAAGTTTCCAATCCATGTCAGAATCTCAACTGTCACCTCGCGAAGCGATCGCACTTTGTCGTCAACGTGAGATCCGGGCGATCGATCTTCGTTTTACCGATTTTTGTGGTTCTCAGCGACACTTCACAATCCCGGCGGACCAGTTGACCGAGGAGAGTTTTGAGCACGGCTTCTCATTTGATGGTTCGTCGATGCGCGGCTGGCAATCGATTCATGAAAGTGACATGCTGATTGTTCCCGAATCGCAGACCTGCTTTGTCGATCCATTTATGAAATCGACCCTGGCGATGCTGTGCAACGTCAAGGATCCGGTGACGCATCAGACCTACCCGCGGGATCCGAGGAATATCGCCCGCAAAGCCGAAAATTATATGATTTCGACCGGCATTGCGGATCGCGCTCTGTTTGGTGCGGAGGCAGAGTTCTTCGTATTTGACAGTGTACGTTTCGATCAGCATGAACATGAAGGGTACTACCACATCGACAGCGTGGAAGGGCAGTGGAATCGCGGTAATGCGGCGCGCTTGCAGGGAGGTAATCAGATTCGGCATCGCGAAGGTTACCTGCCGATGCCTCCGGTCGATACGCTGCAGAATCTGCGGACCGACATCATGCTGCTGCTGGAAGACAGCGGTATCAGGACTGAAGGCCAGCACCATGAGGTCGCTTCCGGCGGACAATGCGAAGTCGATCTGCGTCACGATACCCTCGTGTGCATCTCTGACAAACTACTGCGTCTGAAATACATCGTGCGGAATGTCGCCGCTCAGTATGGGAAAACGGCGACGTTTATGCCAAAACCGATCTGGAACGACAACGGATCCGGACTGCATATGACGCTGTCATTGTGTAAGGACAATCATCCTCTGTTCGCCGGTTCCGGTTACGGCGGCCTGAGTGAAATCGCGATGCTGGCGATCGGTGGCATCCTGCAGCACGCTCCGGCGCTACTGGCCTTCTGTTGCCCGACTACCAACAGTTACAAACGCCTGACGCCTGGCTTCGAAGCTCCTGTGAACCTGTCATACAGCTATCGCAATCGATCGGCCGCCATCCGGATCCCCGCAAATTCCGGTGAAGAATCGCGACGCCGGTTTGAATTCCGCTGTCCGGACGCGGCCTGTAATCCTTATCTGGCCATGTCAGCGATTCTGATGGCCATGCTGGACGGTATCCAGAATCGCATCAATCCCGGTCGCCCTCAGGACAAAGACCTTTACGACCTGGCGCC
>JAGQQS010000020.1 GCA_020426105.1 Planctomycetaceae bacterium | reverse complement strand
CATTGCGCAATGAGTGGCAGACATTCCGGTCGAAGTCGCCACACATCCGACACCTCCTTCGAGCGCCATGATGTTTTCTTCCAGCGCTGCGCGAGTTGGGTTTCCGGAACGCGTATAATCGTAACCCGAATTTGTTTCGAGGCTGTTCCAGTAGAATGTGGACGTCGGATAGATCGGTGTGGTCACGCTGTTGTACTGCTGGTCCTTGTGGACTCCACCATGGACGCAACGAGTTTCGAATTCCATTTGATTTTATTTCTGTTTTGGCTGCGAGCGGGAAGCGCTGTGGGCAGAATTTGCCGTGCAGGCACAGCTCGACCGTTTATTCTCGGAGTTGTTCGGGGGGACTGTCACTGCGGAGCAATCCGGCAGAGGATTCAAAGAAACGACGACGGCGATCCGGCATTTGCCCGGACTGTGTGGACTGCTCTTCAAGGTCAAGCAGATTTGCCTGACAAACACGGCAACCGATCGTTTTGACGTGGAATTCTATATAATCGGCGGGTTCTGTGGAAAGCGTTCCAAGCAGGTACCCTCCCAGTTCAGTCCGCGACGGACAGCTCAACCTGGATCTTTGCCAGATTTCCCCGATCGTGTTGCCCCCTTGATCACGTTCCCGAATCACCACCGCCAATCGTCCGCGCAAGGCGTTGTCTGCCCGCAGCTGGTTTTCAAACGCAGCCATCCGCTCCGCAGGCAGCAATTCGTCCAGCCAGGCAGCCAGTTCACGATCTGTCCACTGCATAAGAGATTTCAACTTCAGAAGTAATGGCGGACACACACATTGTGAAAGTCTTCAGGTTTAATTTGGGAAACAGGCCGGTTTGTCATCTTGCCGATCTGAAGAACGTGAGAATTCGTTCGAACCCAACGCCTTGTTCGAATAAGATATGTCAGCTAGATTCGCGAATTCCAGTCGCAACCGTGTGATATTTGTGATCTTATCGCATCCAGATGCTGAGTCCGCTCTTGCCAAAGTCAACTTGATTGTGTTGTATCGCCCTTTCCATAACGCTGACCCTCCTAAGCTGCATCAGTTGTGGCATATGTGCGCATTGGGGCCGAATGCCGCTGAGGGATTTTCGTGCGATGTGTTCGAGCTTTTTGCCTGTTCACAACCGTATTGGGATCCGCAGGGCCTGATTCTGGCGGTCGATGAAGAATCAGACCGACTGGCCGGTTACGTGCATGCGGGATTTGCACCAAATGCTGCAGAAAGTGGTCTGGATTACAGCAAAGGCACCATTTGCGGCCTGATGGTACACCCGGATTTTCGGCGGCGTGGCATCGGCAGAGAACTCGTTGGCAAAGCGGAAGACTATTTGCGATCCTGCGGTGCTAAATCTGTGGTCGCTGGTGGCGGACTTGAGCGGAACGCGTTCTATACCGGAATTTACGGCGGTCTTGATCCGTCAGGATTCTGCACGCGGGCCGCCGCCTGGCCTCAGTTTTTTGCCGCCTGCGGCTACAGTCCCGCTGATGAAATTCTTATCCTGCGTCGTGACCTGATACGCACGAAAGACCCGGTAAACGCCAAACTTCTGCGACACCGTCGTCATTTGAATCTCATTATCACAGATCGACCTACGAACGAGTCCTGGTGGTGGTTCGTCCGCTACGGTCATCTCGATTCACTTCGATTTGAATTGCACGAAAAAGGCACGGAAAACGTCGTGGCAGCCGGCCAGATTATCGGACTGGACCTGTTTATCCCGAAATGGGGTGTACGCAGCGTCGGAATCCGTCAGTTCTTTGTGCCTGAAACTCAGCGCAGGCACGGCTATGCTCAGGCATTGCTGCTGGAAATTTGTCGGCGACTGAAAGGTGAATCCGTCGAACTGGTGGAGGCTCACGTGATGCCAGACGATCAGCCGGTGCTTGACCTGCTGAAGTACGGAAATTTTGATGTGACGGATCGACTGCTGACGTTTCGTCGTTCACTCTGATCCGCAATTTGTAGAGCCTGCATTGTTGCGTCCCAGTTGGCACCACTGAAATTTATGGCTGGGAATGCGGCTGAGAGATCGGTCCTTCCGGCGCGTGGGCGGCGTTGGAATAGAGCAGTTGAACAGGTACCGCGCCACCTCCGCTTGCGAGCGACACTTCCCGAAAAACACTGGTCAGCGGAATATTTGCACGTACTGCATAGTCGCCAACTTCCAGACCGGAATCGGAAACCCAGCCGAGATACCGCTCACCGCTGCCGTCAGCAGCGTGTCGCATGGCTTCTTCTACATCCGGATCAGTGCGCGTTTCCGCGAGTTGGTGATAGAGCGTCGCCACGACATTCTTCCATGCCGATGCAAATACGGGAATCCCGTTTGTTGTTCCGCGTGTGCCACGTTCAGAATACACACTGACAGTGTAGTAGACGCGTTCGTCGCTTACCGTGACCACAGAGCCGTGGTAACCAGCGAGTCCTGACAGAGAGTCACCCTCTTCCGCCGGCGGCAGCGCGTTGCCCGACAGTCCGGCTGTGGACGTCCCACTTTCATCCCGGACAATAATGGCGGGGGTGTTGTCGGCCGTCAGGACAGTGCCGGAAGGCAACAGCAAATTAAAGACGGTGTCCCGAAGTTCAAACGATCGAAGAAATCCCTGTCGATTCAGCCATTCGATGATATTTTGAATGTCGCCGCGAGTAACAGTCTTCGGCGTGTATCCGACCAACGGGTGCGACGGCAATGCAGTCGCACTAATGGGTTCATTGTTAAAATACTGCAGCAGCACATTATTCAGATACTCATCACGCATCGCGGCTGACAGACTGCCGTCAATTTGCTCAATATCCGTCCGGGACCAGTTCGTATCGCCGCTGATGTACAGGTTCACATAGTAAAGATCGCGAATGACCCTGCCGCCATGAAACTTCAGGTCCTCTGGCGAAGCAACACTGTTGTCATCGATCAGTTCAAGTTCCCCCGAATCACTTTTGAAGCGTTGAGAAGTCGGCTGAAACTGTCGACCTGACCGCAAATACGGCCTGCCAGGAGAATCAGCGCGACCGATCCCCGACCGATTTACACCAATCCACGGGGAAGTCGCTTTAACACTCGAGGAACTGCCGCGAGGAGGCAGCGGCCAGGGGCTCCAAAATTTTAATGAATTCTCATCCGGCACGTCCGGGCTGGGCAACCCCACCGGGATCGTCGGAATTGTGCCGGGATTCGGCGCTGGAGTCGGATTGGGCGATGGTATGCCTGGCGATGGCGCCGGATTCAGAACCACGGGATAGGATGGATTTCCGGGGTAGCCTGGGTAGCCCACATTATACCATGGAATTCCGCCTGGATTCGGCATATAGGAAATCGGGGGAAATCCACCGGTTGCCGGACCAGGATAGCCACCAGCACCTCCCATTGTCCCACACCCGATTAGCAAAGGAGCGGCAATGCAGAGACCCAGACCGATGAACCATCGAGCAGTGAGAGTCTTCATCTTGATGATCGCAGGAGAGAGGGAAGGAGAGAGAGAGGAAGTTGCAACCGGGCGAGATTCAGCACACGCGGCAGACGCCGACCTGTGCCCTGTCGTTGAGAACCGGATGACTTGCGAGAAAGTGTGTTTTCGGCGGAAGGTGCCTGTGAGATAAGAGGCACTTGACGCCAGTTGCGAGAGGAGATCGGCAATGTATACCGGAACAGTCGATCAAGGAAAGGTCAATTTTGCCGGTCACTCCGCGACCCGTGCGCAAAATCTGCCGACAGCCGAAGAATGATGGTCTTTACCAAAATGGCAGACTCCGATAGCGTCCGTATTTCGACGACCTCCAGAGGTTAAAACAATATCTGCTGTTTCAGCAATGACGGGCGAAAGCATTCATGCGCCGATATTCCTCGATTTTAACCGGAATGGTCATCTTTGCGTGTTGGATCATGCTGTGGGAGCCGCTGGCAGCAGAACGATATCGCCTTCGTGCGAAGTGCGGTGGCGAACGGCGACTGTCTGCGGAACTGGTACTCGTTCGTCGTGCGAAATCGCATTACAAGGGAATTTGCCGCGATGGCAAAGCGGTGTATGAAGTTGCCGATGGTCAGGTGCCAGCCGTACAGACCATGGCGGCTCATGTAGACACGGATATTCCTCCCGTCGCGGAACGTTCGACGCGACTTCTGATCAGCTACGCCGACCTCAATTCGAGACCATCCCGTGACACGCTTCAGGCTGCGGGGCTCAACCTGATTCAGGACTATGAGCATGGTTCTTTTTTGATCGTGGAACCGCATGGCGGAAGTGTCACCGCGGAAACAGTGGAGGCCCTGATGGCTGACAATGCCGTCACCTACGCGGCCCCCGACTATATCATGTCTGTTTCATCGTTTCGCCAGGAACCGTCTGTCGGATCCGGAGGGAGCCCAAATGATCCATATCTCGACCGATTATGGGGGATGCAGAACAGTGGTGCAGCCAAAGTCTGGCCCGTTATGCATGACGCCTCGAATATCATTGTGGGTGTGATCGACACGGGGGTCGATTACACTCATCCGGACCTCAGGGACAACATGTGGACGCGTGGCGGGAAGCATGGATATGACTTCTATGAGAACGACGATGATCCGATGGACCAGCAGGACCACGGAACTCATTGCGCAGGTACGATCGCCGGTTCCGGAAACAACGGAGTGGGCGTTGTCGGAGTGTGCTGGAAGGCTCAGATTATGGCGTTGCGGTTTCTGGGGCCCGACGGTTCAGGAGCAACCTCCGACGCCGTGCGCTGTATTGACTGGGGAGTTGCCAATGGAGCGCACATCCTGTCCAACAGCTGGGGCGGCCCGGACAATTCTCCGGAATTACTGGAAGCGGTTGCGCGGGCCGAACGCAAAGGCGTGCTGTTTATCGCGGCTGCCGGAAACACGGGCGGAACCGGGAACAATAATGATCAGCGACCTAGTTATCCATCTTCACTTCCGCAAGCCAATGTAATTTCTGTGGGGGCTATTGATGTGAAAGATCAACGCGGTTCATTCAGTCACTACGGCAGGCAGTCGGTGGATATCGGAGCCCCCGGAGTAGAAATTCTGAGTACCGTCCGAAATAACGGCTATGACACATTTAGTGGCACATCAATGGCAACACCGCATGTTGCCGGAGCTGCGGCGCTCGTATGGGCAAGTACGTTTTCATCGCCCGTCCAGGACCCGACGCAAATGGCCAAAGTGCGGGATTTGATTTACCAGAATGCACGATCTGTGCCCGCGCTCCGTGAGTTCTGGGGATACGAATCCCCTGCAAAGATACAGGGCGGTGTTCTCGATCTGACTTTTCTGTTGAAATCTTCACCTGGCGACTCACCGCCGGGGACGGGATCGCCTGTTGTGAATATTCCTCGCCGAAGGCGCATCGTCGAGAATCGAATGCTGGTTGATCCGATCCGGCTCCAGTAATCTGATTTTGACATTGTCTCATCTCAATTGAGCCATTCATGAAAAATACACTCTTGCTTTCAGGCGTGATTCTGACGTTCGTCGGTGTGTGCACGGCGCTCTCGCGAGCACACGAAACCGGGCCTGCCGAAAGACACGCGGAAGACGAAATGCCGGAGCCTGCCGTCTCCGTGGAATGTCACGGCCGCCTGCGGCACGGTGTTGCCGCTATCGGATGTGAAACAACAGGCACCACGATTTCATTTCATCGCGTCACATGGGAATTGCAGCTGCGCGACGCAGCAAGTCGGGAATTCGCCGCGCGGCACCATAAAGAACCGGTCATCGTGACTGGCACGCTTCAGAAAGTTGAAGCCACAGAATCCAAAGTCCGCTGGATCGTTGACGTTGTCAGTCTCAGGGAATTCCCTGCCCGAGACAGATTCGAAGAAGCGGCGACCGTGACCATTCGAGGCATGTTGCGAGCGGCGCTGTCACAGACCAGCGACTCTCCGGAACTTTCGGTGCATGCTGACGATCAGATCTGGAAATTGGAATTCGCAGCCGACGCCGCAGCACAGACAGCCGCTGAATCACTCATTGGCGAGATTGTACTTATTTCGGGAAGCGTGCTCCCACTTCCCGAGGAAGTCCCGCGCCACAACTCAAAACTGCACGCACTCAAGACTCAGTCAGTCCGGGTCAAAACGATCAAAGGTTCCAGCAACTCAGCTGCCGACGATCGTTTTTTTAAATGAACTGACGGCGAACCGTTGGTTCGCGGGCCGGTGCCTCAATCTTCAGACAAACGCCCAAACACGAATGGTTCCGTTTCCACTTCACTCCCCTGCTGCATCGCGATTTTAAGCACCAGTCCGATCCCTGCGTAGGTGGAGATCAGACTGCTTCCACCATAACTGCACAGGGGCAGTGCAGTTCCGGTGATCGGCAGGAGGCCTACGGTCATGCCGCTGTTGAGCAGTGTCTGGACGGCGATCAGAGTTACAAAGCCGACGCAGACAAGTCTGCCGAAGGGCTCCCGTGTACGGCCTGCAACAAACAAAATCTTCCAGACCAGCACGCAGTACAACAACAGCACGCAGGCCCCGCCGGGAAAGCCGAACCGTTCGCCGATCATAACAAATATAAAATCGGTGCGGGATGCAGGAAGTTGCCATGCGGCAGGATCGTCGATCGGCGGTTCAGCCTGAAGGTGACTGCCCATGAATCCACCAAGTGCCAGAATTTGTTTTGACTGATGCAGATGGAAACCGTCACCGGCTGGAGTCGAACCGCCATCCTGCTGCGTGAACACAGACACAATGCGCGACTGCTGCTCAGCGCTCATCTGAGTCCAGAACAGCGGCAAACAAAGCAGGCCCGGTAATGCTGCCGTTGTCAGGTGGCGAAACTTCGCCCCTGCAGCAAACAACATGCTGTACAGCACGGGAAGGAACAGCAGCGCTGTGTCCAGGTCGGGCTCCCGAACGATCAGCAGCATCGGAAAAAAAGCCATTAACAGCGGCGGCAGCAGTCCCGGAATCGTCCGTTGGCTGGATCGATACATCAAATAAGCGGCCAGAGCCATAATATATGCGAGTCTGGCGGGTTCACTGGCCTGGAAGTCAAACAGCCCGAGGGGAATCCATCGCCGTGAACCATTGATGGGCGGCATGAACAATGTGATTGCCAGCAACACCAGCGTGAGCAAATAGAACCACGAACTGATGTGACTCAACAGTCTGTACGGCACAGACAGGATCGCGAACATGGTGAGCATCGCGAGAAACCACCAGACCATCTGCCGTTCGACGAGCTGCGTACGACCGTAAAGCTCATCGGCGCGCACCAGCCCGCACAATCCCATAAAAGTGATTGACAGACTGAGAAGGAAAATCGACCATGGAAATCGTCGCAGCCACAGCGTCACGCTGAATTGTTCTCCGGTACGCACGCGGGGGAAGGCAGCTTACCTGATGATTCGCATCACAACTTAGTTCTACGGCTGCAGGATATGCTTTCCGGATTCAAACTGACGGTGACAGCCATTGCAGTTGTCCAGCATCGACTTCCAGGCAGCTGTTGCAGATTCAAAATTCTTTTCTCGGGCAGCCTTGTACAAAGCGGCTCCCTGAGATTTTGAAGCGGCAGCATGTTTGACCCAGTCATCACCATGTTCGTCAGGTTTTCGGCCAAACAGAAGGTTGCAGCTTTCAGCGAGAATCAGCGAATCAGACTTCAATGCCTTCCAGCCTTTGTTGTCAGCAGGAGCCGCTGCCATCGTGGATTTCAGACGCAGATAAGTAGGCTGGAAAACGTATTCCATGAATTCATGCATACTGTCTTCAACAGGTGCTGCTTCATCGGACAGCGCAATCGGCGCATAACCGGCGCTGGCGTCGATGGACGATGCAACTACATAACCAATGGCCGCTCCCACGACGACAACGGCACAAAGTGGACGGGTGAAATTCATCTTTTATTTCCTCTGTTTAATTTGGCCAGGACTCACAATCGTGGATATGTTACACGACTGACGTGTTGTTCGACAATTCGTAACTTCCTTCTGTTTCCCTGTCTTGAGGTACGGTCAGGCGGTGAGCAAAACCGCGGAGTTTATTCTGTGGGCGTCAGCATAACATGCCAGTGGATCTGCGGCGCATTCGGTTGTTCATGGCAGCTGCTGGCACTAAAGTGTTTGTGGCGGCCCAGTTTCCGGCGGTTTCATTCCCTGACGGTGTCGAGCAAGTTGGCGAAAAATCATGACCACTCAATTTGATCGCCTTGGCGCTGACACACGGAGGCATTTTTTGGGAAGTGGCGCACAGACTGTCAGCATGGCAGCACTGTTATCTTTGATGCAGCAGTCAGCGCCTGCCGAAGCCCGTTTTGCTGCGGGCGGTGCCGGAACGAACGGATTTCCGGATCTGCCGGTACGGGCCAAACGCATCATCTACCTTTTCCAGTCGGGAGCCCCTTCGCAGATTGATCTGTTCGACTACAAACCCGGCCTGAAGGCTCTCGGGGGCAGCGAGTTGCCCGATTCAGTCCGACAGGGCCAGCGATTGACGGGTATGACCAGCCGGCAGTCCAGCTTTCCGATCGCTCCATCGAAATTCAGGTTTGCAAGACGCGGTGAAAGTGGAGCGTGGTTAAGCGAGCTGTTGCCGTATACGTCCAAAATCGTTGACGATTTGTGTTTTATCAAGTCAATGCAGACTGAAGCGATCAACCATGACCCCGCGATCACGTTCATGCAGACCGGCGCCCAGTTGGCCGGGCGACCAAGCCTGGGGGCATGGCTGTCTTATGGGCTGGGCAGTGAGAACGCCGATTTGCCCGCGTTTGTCGCGATGATTTCAGGTACAAAAGATCAGCCGCTATACGATCGACTTTGGGGCAGTGGCTTCCTGCCGACGCGGTATG
>JAGQQS010000246.1 GCA_020426105.1 Planctomycetaceae bacterium | reverse complement strand
GTACAGAGGAATTCCCGATGAGCCAGGTCTGAAGGTCACTGTTGAGCGTCCGCCGGGTTGGCAGAACGCGAAGCAGCGTTCGTGCGACTGTGACACTTACAGTCAGTACAAAAATGCTTCGAAGCGTCGCCTTCGCGATTGCGAACATCTCGCGGACGCCGCGGCCCGGTGTGTGTGCCGTATCACCACGAAGGAACGCTGCGATTCTTTTCAGAATCGAACTGATCGGGCTGCCGGCGGCTCGGTACAGCAGATCCCGTTGGCGATTGATGAACATCAGTAGTGCCACGATCAGCGCGACCGTCAAAACTCCGTTCAGGCCTCTGAATGTTTCGCTCCGCGGAGGCTCCCGAAGAAACAGATCCATCTGCACAGCCATCAGGACGATCACACTACCCCAATATTTCAAAGTCAACAGAATGAAGGCCGTCAGCAGGATCCTGACCGGCAATCCTGTGTGGGGTGCCAGCAGGAACAGCAGTCCTGTGGTTGCCGCAATCACCGACATAATTTTCATGACGTCAAACGGCTGAAACTCCTGCGCTGGTCGCAGAACCGTTTCCGGAATGCTGTTGATCACAGACTTAGTCATCGCACACCTCCGACGGCGAGGCGTCCCGTGCGGGCAATCGCCATTTCACTGAGCACGAGTCCGATCGCGTTGGCTTCTCCGGAGATCGACACGGTCGCTCCGATGCGTCGCAGTTCGTACTGAAGTCGTCCTGCCAGTTCCCGAGTTCGTGTTTGTTCAGCTGCCAGTAACAGATCCTCCGCTGATGTTGAACGAAGGGCAGTTGACTTTTCTGTGGGACGCACGAACGTGGGCGACGGACAAACGAATGCCACGCGATGATGCCGGGCCAGGGCAAGTTTGACAGCAGGCATCAGATGTGGAAGACCGGGCACACATTCCAGCAGGTCGGCGAGCACGACGAATACTTCGTTATCACGCGCCTGCGATACGCCGCGAGTGAGAGCCGTGCTCAGCATTTCCATGCGCGCCATTCCGTCGTGAAATCCTCGATCCCGAATCGAAATCACAGGCTCCAGCCATGACATTCCCGACTGACTTAGAAAATGCTGCGCGAACGTCGCCATAAGGGCATCATCGTAAACCAGTTGCAATTGCTTTGTTGGCGACAGTTTATACACCTGCGCGATCACGGCGGCCAGACGGTATCGATCACGAAGCCGACGATGTTTCCAGGGAGCGATTGGCAACAGCAAAAATGGAACCTGGTTCACTCGTTCATCCAGCAGTTCCGGAAACCGGTCTGCCGCAACGGACATGACTGTGTCAATCAGACGCGTCGTTAGTCGATCGGGGATCGGTGCGGGATTGACGCTGAAATCCGCCAATGCGTCTAGCAGCCGATAAAAACCGCGATCGCCCGTCGCTGCCGGAATCCGGCGTATCCCTCGCTCATCAAACAGCACAGCTCCGACCGGATCACCCACGGAGATCGCGGCTTTGGCAACGCTCGCCGCCACATAGTTCAACTGATCGAGTAGTCGCAGACCGAACCCACCGGTACGTGTACCGATTGTTCCGTCTATAAACAATTGCAATCGAACTGGTACTTCGGACTCGTATTGTCGAGTCATCAGTTTGTTACGGCGGGCGGAAACTTTCCAGGCAATACTTTTCGGTGGATCACCTGCAGCGTATTCCCGCAACTCCAGCAATTCAGACCCCATTCCGGATCGCTGCAGGCGATGAATTCCGTGCTGTGGCTGGGAATTTATGCGTTTCACGATCGGTTGCGGATCACCAGCCGCTTTAAACGCAGGCAAAACGCGAAAAGTCTGGATGCATGGAACGAAGCGCTCGGATCGAAAGAAGCCATGGTGATCCTGCACGACAATCCGGAATCCAGGCAGCCGCAGCTGGCCGGCTCCCAGGACCCTTGCGCGATATCGAAACACGGCCACGCGCACACGACTTCGAATCAAAACCTCATGCTGCCGCTCAATGACATCCATATTCTCCGGAACAACGTCTCTAATCCTGACTTGCGAGCTGATCCCGATTCGTGAGGTGTTGATGCGCACTTCCACATCGACAATCCGGTCGGCCCAGAGCGTCCCGGTGGCTTCCGATCGTCCATTGACCAGTCGCTCGAACCGGAGGTGCGGCAGTTCGAACCACAATCGCCAGCTGAACAGAAGCCATTCGGTCATCAGCCAGACGAGCACCGCCAGCGAAAGCAGCGCCAGTCCGGTTTGTTCCCGGAGAACTCCGAGATAGAACCCGGCAATGGCCGGAAATGCCAGCCAGCGCGCGAGACCAGTCACGGGTGTCGATCCTGCAGGACCGGGACAGCGCGAATTACAGCGTCAATGACACTGTTCACCGTGCGCCCGTCCATTTCAGCTTCCGGCCTCATAATCAGTCGATGAGCCAGCACAGGAAGACATACCGCCTGAATGTCTTCATGGGTCAGGTATCCTCGACCGGACAGCAGCGCACGCGCCCGTCCCGCCTTCATCAAATTGATGGCCGCCCGCGGACTGGCCCCCAGCACAAGATC
>JAGQQS010000245.1 GCA_020426105.1 Planctomycetaceae bacterium | reverse complement strand
GTAGTGGACGAAGCGATGAGTCCCAAGCCTGCACAATTTCCGGAAACGCAGGGACTCGTGGCCTCGTCCACTACAAATTCAGGTCGCTATCGTGGATAGGGGTAGGCGTTCCGGCGATCTGCGGCTATTGCAGGGACTCGTAGCCTCGTCCACTACAAATTCACATCCATACCCAGCGTCTTCACCAGAAACGCCCACTGGTCCGACGCCTCTTCGATAATCTTTGCGGTCGGTTTCCCAGCGCCGTGACCGGCGCGGGTTTCAATCCGGATCAGCACAGGAGCTGTGCCGGACTGACAGGCCTGCAACTGGGCGGCGAACTTGAAGCTGTGACCAGGCACGACGCGATCATCGGTGTCGGCCGTGGTGATCAACGTGGCCGGATATTGCGTCCCGCCTTTCAGATTGTGATACGGTGAATACGCTCTGAGTGCAGGGAATTCATCCGCGTTGTCGGCACTCCCGTAGTCATCGGTCCAGAACCGGCCTGCCGTGAACTTATGGAACCGCAACATGTCCATCACTCCTACGGCAGGCAGGCACGCGCCAAACAGATCCGGGCGCTGAGTCATGCAGGCGCCGACCAGAAGACCACCATTGCTGCCCCCCTGTATCGCCAGTTTTTTTGACGACGTGTATTTGTGTTCGATCAGCCATTCGGCGGCCGCAATAAAGTCGTCGAACACGTTTTGCTTTTTCTGCTTCGTCCCGGATTTGTGCCATGTTTCACCATACTCTCCGCCACCCCGCAGATTGGCGACGGCCAGTACGCCGCCTATTTCCATCCAGGTCAAGCGACTGACACTGAAGCTAGGGGTGATGGAGATGTTGAAACCACCATAGCCGTACAGCAGCGTCGGATTGGTGCCATCCAGCTTGAGGCCTTTCTTATGGCACAGGAACATCGGGACTTTCGTGCCGTCTTTGCTGGTGTAGAAAATCTGAGATGTTTCATAGTCGTCCGGATTGAACTTCACATCGGCCTTGCGAAAAAGTTCGCTGACACCGGTGATCATGTTGTAGCGGTACGTCGTGGGTGGTAATGCGAAGCTGCTGAAAGAGTAAAACGTATCTGTGTCCTTACGTCGCCCGTCGAAACCTGTCGCAGTACCGATGCCGGGGAATTCAACTTCGCGCACGAAAGTCCCGTCCATCGCGTGCAGTCGCACCTGAGTCTTCGCGTCTTTCAGATAATCGCACACAAACATATTGCCAACGATACCGACACTGTCGAGGGCGTTTTCGGTCTGCGGGATCACCTCTTTCCAGTTTTCACGCTCAGGATGTTTGAGATCGATTGCGATCACGCGCCGCAACGGTGCATCCACATTCGTCTTGAAGTAGAGGACCTGGTCGTCGCTGTCAATGAAAGAGTATTCATGATCGAAATTGTCGATGAGTTCAAAGGGGAGTCCATAGGGTTCCTTGAGATCCTTTACGACAATACGGTAACGGTCATCCGTACCCACCCAAACCGTGATGATCAGGTAGTGCCCGTCTTCGGAAACGCTGAGCTGAAACCCCCAGTCCGGATGGTCAGGGCGTTCGTAGACGAGCACATCGGACGACTGCGGTGAGCCGACACGATGGTAGTAAACTTTCATATTCGTGTTGAGCGACTGAAATGCAGCACCTTCTTCCGGCTGTGGATAGCGCGCGTAAAAGAATCCGTGGCTGTCCGGCGTCCAGACAGCGCCGCTGAATTTTACCCACTTCAGTTCATCGTCCAGAACTTTGCCGGATTCGATCTCCATGATCTTCCATGTGTTCCAGTCGGAACCGGCATCCTGAACACCATAGGCCACGTAACGGCCATCGTCACTGAACGCCGATCCGGACAAAGCAATCGTACCATCGGCCGACCAGGAGTTCGGGTCGAGCAATATCCTGGGCTCACTCGTCAGTGTGTCCTGCCTGAAGAGTACACTCTGGTTCTGCAGGCCATCGTTACGGAAAAAATAGAAGCGACCGCCCCGCCTGAACGGAGCGCCAATCTTCTCGTAATTCCAGAGTTCAGTCATGCGTTTTTGAATGGCCGCACGCTGCGGAATCGACGTTAAAAAATCGAACGTGACCTTGTTTTGCGCCTCCACCCAGTCGGCAACATCTTTTGACGTACGAACATCGTCTTCCAGCCACCGATAGGGATCCGCGACTTTTGTGCCGTGAAATTCATCTACCTGTTCAACAGTTTTGGTCCTGGGATACACGAGTTTTTTTTCCTGAGCCGACAATGACAATGAGTTGGAAACGACTCCAGCCATCACCAGGCCAGCAGTCAGAGCAATACGATACATGAGTTGTCTCCGCGAAAACCTGCACGTCTGAAAACGCAATCCGCAACCGATCGATCACTCCTGGCTGCTGACGTTAAAAAAAGAATTCGGGGTAGTGGACGAGGCGACGAGTCCCGATCAGCTTGGGGTAGTGGACGAGGCGACGAGTCCCGGTCCGCTTGGGGTAGTGGACGAGGCGCGGCCTCGTCCACTACGATTCATCCCCTCTTTTCGATTTCGACAAAGCACGAGCCGACGCCATTTTCAAATCTTCCATTTTCAAATCTGCGCCGAGTTATACTGGTCCCGTCGGAAAATGTTATCTCGCATGCTCTCCAAATTGAATTGCGGACTCCAGGCGCGTGTTGAAGTTACGGAGGTATTAAGGGTTGGAAGCTTGGCAAACAGCT
>JAGQQS010000244.1 GCA_020426105.1 Planctomycetaceae bacterium | reverse complement strand
CTTTCCGGCAGAAAGGACCTACGGTAGCAACCGACACCTGCATGTCTGTATCCGACATGGATCACAAAATCGACCCGACCCCCGTCACCGATCCTAAGAATCGATGCTCCACGTGTTCAGCGGATCGCCTGGCTCAGACGTGTTCGCAACTCGCGGTCCAGCCGATCCAGTGAGACGCCAGCGCGGTTGAGCTGCCGCAGAATCCGATCGTCCATGCGCGTGTTCACGTCCGTGCCCGGATCAGGATCCACGCTGAGCCCCATGGCATCGGCGTGCCAGTCCTCCAGCACACGTCGCTGAACGTCGCTGGGGACTCCAGCCAGATACTCTTTCGATTTGGCAATAATGTCGTTCCGCTGGCTGTAGATCCCTGCGATTTCGTTCAGCAGTGATGATTCGGTCCGGCCAAGTGTTGCCGGAGCCAACGACGACGGCGTGCCGCCCTGCCCGCTTGTTGCGACGGTCTCGCTCAGAAAATTTGTCAGGATGGCTCCCGCATTTTGCGGCACCGAATCGCTCAACTGGTTCAACAGTCGCTGTTTCTCTTCCGCGGAAGAATTGCGGAGGATGTCGAGCGCCTTTTGATTCAGGCTCTGACGCAACGCTGATGGTACCCGACTTAGTAAATCTTCCAGCGATGGTTCTGTGCCGGGGATCGCTGGCGTGCCGGGGCTGGTTCCGCCCCCGGATGATCCGCCGCCAATTCCATTCGGGAACAGACTCGAAAAATCAAAGCCGCTCCCATTCCCGGTTGAGGAGTTTCCAGCGCCTGGGGGCCTTCCAAAAGTATCCGCCTCGGCAGGCGTGGCACCAATTAACTCGTCCGGACCAGGCTGCAGTGAGCGATTAAACGTATCGATGACATTCAAAACCGTGGGTACGGCGTTTTCAGGCAGGAGCGGAATCAGGTATTTTGACTTGTCCAGAATGTGGGCGGCCGCGTAGCCGGAATAGGTCAAACTGACGATTTGTCGCATGGCCGGGGACATCGTAATGGCGAAGAACATGATCGTCATGCAAATTACAACGCCCTTGACGAATCCCAGGATCCCGCCCAGGTGCTTGTCAAAATCGATGATTTTTGCTTTCGCCATCCAGTTGCTCAGCATGCCCGCCACAACAAACGACACGCCGCACAGGCCGACGTATACAGCCAGCATTGCGAGCCATTGTTTCAGCGGGGGATCGACGCCGATCATCGGTTCGATGGCCGGTGCCAGGGTGCCCGAAAACTTGAAGCACAGCAGCAGCGCAATCACCCACGACAACTGCGAAAGCAACCCGCGCGATGCTCCCTTGACGGCGCAGTACAGCAAAATGCCCAGGACGACTAAATCGACAATGCTTTGTGAGGTCATCTGCCAACCTTCCTTGACCTGATCCGATCCCTTAATGACGGTTCAGAAGTATAGGAGGGCTGCGGCATTGAGGGAAAGAGCGTTTTGCTGTCCCGGGAAATCGGCAGTTTCTGCCGATCAGGCCAAAGGCACAGGTCTCCGTTCCGGCGAGCGGCGTGCGTCAGCTTGCCGGTACGATTGAATTGATGCCACTAATCCGTCTTACGACTGTCGAGCAGCAACGTTACCGGGCCATCATTCAGCAGCCGGACTTCCATGTGAGCCTGAAACGTACCGGTTTCGACGGTCAACCCCTGTCCCAGCAACTCGGCTTTCACACTCCCATAGAGAGCGTTTGCCTTTTCGGGTCGCGCCGCCTGCACGAAACTCGGGCGTCTTCCTTTGCGGCAGTCACCATATAAAGTGAACTGACTGACCAGCAGAACGGAACCGCCAACATCGGCCAGAGCCAGGTTCATTCGGCCTTCAGCATCTTCGAAGACGCGGAGGCCTGCGATCTTAGCGGAGATCCAGATCACATCTTCCTGCGTATCGTCATCAGCGACGCCCAGCAGAACCAGGAACCCGCGTTGAATCCGGCCGACCACGACACTGTCGACCGTTACCGATGCTTCGGTCACTCGTTGAATCACAGCTCGCACAACTGCACTTTCAAGGTTGGGTCCGGAGGGCAGGGGTCTGCGGACTTCGAAATGAGTTTAACGTCGCGCTGCCGACGACTCCGCCACCGGTGGACATCCATTGTCAATCGTCGTCTGAGAAAAACGATTGGGTTGCAGTCCTTCCAGCGAAATCGCGGGTGCCTGGCCCAGCATCAGATCCGCGAGGATCGTTCCGGTGGCGGGTGACATTTGAAGTCCCGATCGAAAATGGCCTGCACCAATAAATGCATTTGATAGTCCGGGGACTCTTCCGATTAAAGGTAACTCGTCAGGCGACCCCGGTCGCAGTCCGGCCCATGTGCGAACCACTTCCGCATGTGCAAGTGCAGGGACCAGTGTTGTGGCGAGTGCCAGCAGTCCGGCAACGCCCTGAGTTGTGGTGTGCTTTGCAAACCCTGCATCTTCTTCGGTGGAGCCGATCAGAATCAGGCCATCACGGCGCGGCACAAGGTAGCGTCGCCCCAGTTCGATCACACACCGAAACGGCTGGGTGGGCAACTGCAACTGCACAATCTGCCCCCGAACTGGCTTCACCGGAATGGAACACCCCAGCGGTTCGAGTACAGCAGCAGACCACGCCCCCGCGGTGAAGCAAATCTGATCAAACGGCAGCGTGCGATCCCCGAGGCTAACCTGACTGATACGATCTTCTTTCCGGCTGATGTCCAGCGCATGCACGTGTTCCAGGATTTCCACGCCGCGTTGCTGACATGCGGCACGCAGAGCCTGAAGGTAACGCGGGTTTCGCACCTGACAGAAATCAGGAAGATATACGGCTTCGGTAAACCGGTCATCCATTTCAGCGACATGTCGCTGAATCTCAGCTGCCGTCAGGTGCTCAAGACGGATATTCTCCGCCTGCCACCGGGCGACATGCTCCTTAAACTCATGCTCCGTTTCGCTCGATGCGACTTCGATCGCTCCACAATTATGGTAACCAGGATCGATACCCGTTCTGTCTGCCAGCATGGATGCAAACGCCGGCCATAATTCGTGACTGTAGGAACGCAGGCGTGCTTCCGGCGTTGCTGCGCGGGTAAGATCGCCCGGTGGGAGTAAGCCAGCGCCGGCCCACGATGCTTCATGTCCCGCCTGTTGTCGATCCAGCAGGGTGACGACAACTCCACGCTCAGCCAGTTTCAGTGCCGTCGTGAGCCCGACCACTCCGGCGCCCACAATCACGATCTCATGAGAGGCCGTCGACTTCATTTGGTTCCGATACAATAAAGGGTTTCCTTCCGCCCTGCCCCGTCGCCCTTACCCGATCTGATGAACAGTTGATTGTCCACGGCGACAATGGATGCAAAGCTGGAATCACCCAGTTGATTTTCTGCCAGCTGTTCGTATTTGTCCGGACTGGCTTTAAAGACCCACGTCGTTCCCGCTTCATTGGTGGCGTAAATATGATCGCCCACAAGCAACGGCGATGCGGACACAGGTCCGCTCAATCGCTGTTTCCACATTTCTTTGCCGGTCTTTGCGTTCCAGCAGTAGGCGACTCCATTGTCTGCAAACGCAAACAGGTAGCCGTTATGCAAGAGCGTTGACTGTTCATAGCATTTTACATTGTTCTTCCATGCGACTCCGGAACCGTCAGCTTTGACCGCGACTGTTTCGGCCTTCGGATATCCGCCACTCGCAAAAATCAGGTTGTCGTCCCAGGTACACGTACCACAGGTCGCCATCGTCAGGCACGGCGTGCTCCATAGTGGCTCTCCGTTCATCGGATTGTATGACGATATTTTGTTTGTTCCGCTGAGCAGCAACTGGTCGCGGCCCGCGATACTGGCGACAATCGGCGATGACCAGTTCAGCATGAATTCACGTTTCTGTTCCCAGGCGATGCTGCCGTCGGAAGTTTTTAACGCCTTCACCCATGCGATCGTGTCACAGTCCCCGGAAACGATCAGCAGGTTCTTATAAAGTGTTGGCGAAGCAGCGTAGCCGTATTCATACAGCTTAGGACGAAATCCTCCGACATCTTTACGCCAGATGATTTTTCCCTGCAGATCGAGGCACACGGCTTCGATTTTTTCGTGATGACAGAATGTGGCAAAGAGATGTGTTCCGTCGGTGGCCGCCGTCGGCGAAGCATGTGTATTCTTGGGATGAATCGACGGAAATCCACCGGAACTAATCTGAGTCAGCCACAACCGTTTTCCTGTTTTACGATCAAACGCGATGACAGCCTGCGTCTGACGCTGATCATCGGCGGTGCACAGGACAATGGTGTTACCCGTGATGACGGGTGACGCATGGCCACGACCGGGAACATCCGCTTTCCACAGGATGTTTTTCGATTCGCTCCACTCGGTCGGAACCCCCTGCCCTGCTGCCGCCACATTATTATGATTCGGCCCACGCCATTGAGTCCAGTCGCCCGCCTGTGCGTCGAATGAAATCAACACAATGCAAACTAAACCGGTGAACAAACGCTGCAGCATCGAAACCTCCTGAAATGCAAACAATGGATCCATAGCCGGATGATTGCCGGACTGACAAGTGTCGCGACGCTGCTGACGACGTCAAGCGAACAAACGACAATCCCGAGTTTCGTTCCGAGGACGCACGGCACAGTCAACGAACAGCGGCTCCTGAAACGTCGCCGCTATGCTGCGTCCGTTGATTGTTCGACAGGTTTCGGACCGATCGACTTTGAGCCGCCCTTGTGCCGGGCCTTCAGATCAAACAAGCCGAAGATTTCCGTCGCGTTCAGGCCGAGTGACACGTTGTTGTTGTCCCCTTCACCGAGGATCGCCGCAAAGAGGGCTCGTTTTTCACTCAATACCCGGTCGATGCGTTCTTCAATCGTATTCTTCGATATAAAGCGGGTAACAATCACCGGGTTCTTGACGCCAATGCGGTGCGCGCGGTTGATTGCCTGATCTTCAATCGCCGGATTCCACCAGCGGTCAAACAAAAACACATACCCGGCAAACTGCAGGTTTAACCCGACGGCGCCGGTGCCGTAGCTCATCAGCAGAATGTGAGCGTTGGGGTCTTCCTTGAATTTTGCCAGTATCGGCTCACGCTGTTTCGTCGGCACACCGCCGTGATAAATCAGCGGATTGAATTCCTTCAGTTTGGGGGCCAGCCAGTCAATGGTCTTTGTCCACTGGCTGAACAGAATTGCCTTGCCGCC
>JAGQQS010000243.1 GCA_020426105.1 Planctomycetaceae bacterium | reverse complement strand
GGAACCACCGGCGAGAGCCCGACGCTCTCTCACGATGAGCACGAGCGGGTAATTGGCATCGTGTGCGAACAGGCCGCTGGCCGGGCACGCGTCATGGCCGGCACGGGTTCGAACAACACGGCGGAGGCCATCCGGCTGACGAAGTTCGCCCGCAAGGCGGGAGCCGACGGGGCGCTGCTGGTGGCTCCGTATTACAACAAGCCCACGCAGGAAGGTTTCTACCAGCACTACCGGGCCGTGGCGGAAGCTGCCGAGCTGCCGATTGTGGTGTACAATATTCCTGGCCGCTCCGCGAAGAATATCGAACCGGAAACCATCGCCCGGATGGCGGAAAACCCGCTGATTGTGGCCGTGAAGGAATCGACCGGATCGATGGATCAGGCTTCGGCCATTCTGTCGCTGACCGACCTGACCGTGCTGTCGGGCGATGACAGCCTGACCCTGCCGCTGATGGCGCTGGGTGGCAGCGGCGTTGTGTCGGTCGCCGGGAATATTGTGCCGCGAGACGTGAAGGCCATGGTGACGGCATTCAAAGCGGGCGATGTGACAAAAGCGCAGGTTTTGCATCACAAACTTTTCCCACTGTGCCGCGATATGCTGGGACTCTCCACGAATCCTATTCCCGTCAAGGCGGCGATGAAAATGATCGGAATGGATTGCGGCGACGTCCGGCTTCCACTCACGGCGCTGACGGACTCACAGCTGGCTGCCCTCAAAACAACACTGCAACGTTACGGCTTGCTGTAACCGTGCTGTCGGTTCGGTAATTTCTGATTTGCGGCTTTTCGGGGATATGCTGCTCCGTCACAATGCGCAAGTACGACGGTTCTAACGATTGCAGAGTTTGTTGCAACGAAGACATTTGGTTGAATTCAAGTAACAGCGGTCACATCGCCGTCCTGTGGCATAGAGTTCAGCGGTGATGCTGCGTGGTATCACGTTCTTCAATAACTTGCTTCTGGATGCGCGGGGCTTCGTGCAGGCGAAAGTCTGTCGCCGATTTCCGCTCCAAAGCAGAGACGGACGCAACTGACCTTGTCAACGATGTCTTCCATCCAGCGGAGTGCAGGTCTGTCGACAGACAGACTGACACCGGCAATTCCGACGGACACCAGCGGTGTCCTGATGCGATTGCTGGCATTCTCGGAAGATGCGCGGCGACAGCGAGCGGCGGAATCCGATCGACAGATTATTCCCCGGAATGTAATGCAGCTGTTGCTGCGATGTATGAAGCTTCAGGATCCGGCTTCGTTAATGCACGCGCAGCGGATCGCGGCCGTCTCCAGCGGCATTTCGAAATTGCTGGGCTGGGACGATGAACAGCGACGCGCACTGGAAGTGGCCGCGTTGCTGCACGACATAGGAAAACTCGGTGTTCCGGAGCACATCCTGAAAAAGCCAGGGAAACTCAGCAGCGAAGAACACGACTTCGTATTACAGCACCACCATGCTGGTGTGAATCTGCTGCAGGCCCTGCAGACAGAACCGGCAGTGACTTCCATGCTGACGATGCTCCATGAAGATTTCGACAGCGCCGGGATTATGGATACCGAAATCGGATCCCAGAACGGCGTTTCTCTGGGATCGCGCATTCTGGCCGTATCGGACGCCTACGATTCGCTAAGTTCCCCAAAGTCGTACCGCCGCGGGATGACTCATGCAGAAATTCTGAACATTCTTGAGGAACAGTCAGGCACGCGCTATGACGGCAACGTGATTCGCACGCTCAATCGCTGGCATGAGGCGGAAGGGGAATCATTGCTGCGTTACGGAGACCCCAGTTATCCACAGGCGCAGGTCACAGATATCAGCGACGAACAGCGAAATGAAATGGTGGTCATCGCGCAGTTCATCAATGTGCTTTACCAGTTTCAGCAATTGTATGATGGCTTCTACATCGTCGATGCAAACGAGAAATTCTGCATCTGGAGCGACGGCATGCCAGGAATCACCGGCCTGTCGCTGCAGCATGTTTCAGGCCGCACATGGCAGCCGACAGATGTGCAACTGCAGTCACTTACTGACGACCAGCCGCAGCCTGAGACCCGCGAAACCGCTATGCTGTGTCAGGTGTTGCAGACCGGTCGCGCGTTGTTCGCCACACGGCTGTGTCGCGTCAGTGAATCTCGTCATCTGAAGGTCGATGTGCATTCAATGCCGATTGCCGGTCCGGGCGGTCACGTTTATGGTGCGGTTCAGTTACTTCGCAGCAACAGCGGTGTTCGCCGTCAGAGTCGCGAGTATGTCGAACTAAAACTGGCAGCCACACGCGACGCACTGACCGGAGTGGCCAATCGTGGTCAACTGGAAACGCAACTGCGTCACCTGCTTGAGGATTTTCATGCTCAGGAAGGGACACGCCATCTGAGCACAATCTTTCTGGATGTCGATAAGTTCAAGAACGTCAATGATACGTATGGTCATAAGGTCGGTGATCAGGTGCTCGTGGATCTGACTCGTACATTGCAAAATGAGACATATTCTTCGGAAGTAATCGGACGCTACGGAGGCGAAGAATTCGTGATCCTTTGTCCTGATACGGATCTGGATTCCGCCGTAAGACGCGCGGAGCGGTTGCGTCACGCAATTATCAAAAGTTCGATCGGGGGGATTGTAACACTCAATGTAACCTCTTCGTTTGGCGTTTCGACGGCACGACTCGGAGATACCGTCCATACGCTTCTGGAACGCGCCGATTCGTGTCTTTATCGTGCCAAGGAGACGGGGCGCAATCGGACGTGCTGGGAGACAGAAGTGGTTGACCCCGAAGCACGGAAAAAAGCCGCTGAAGAAGAAAATCAGCCTCAATTCGTAGCGAATAACGGTCAGCTCGAGTTCCGTGAACGTATTGAAGTCTCGACGTCGCTGGAACTAACCGCCATGAAGCTGCATGCGTTCATCAGGGAATACAATGTCGAAGTCCTCAAACAGGACACGGCGCAGATGAAAATCAGAATTGGAAGACTGGGGTTCACTCGCCGCTGGGGGAGTACCATCGATCGCCAGCCACTGGAAATCGACGTGCAGTTCGAAACGGCACGTTTGGCGGAATCACAGGATTCCAAATCCCGAACCATTCGACTCGTCTCAATCGTCGCGACACCGTACGGTCGAGCACCGGAAGCGGAGGTGTTTGCCCATCGCTGCGGAATCCTCATGCGGGAATTGCGGGCTTATTTGCTGGGTTCCTGAAATCACGGTGAATCGTTTTTGGTCCGGATATCTGCCGCGCCGCAGATGGGCATTGTACAAAATATTGAAATGCCGATTTTCCAGAAACGTGTGCCAATTGAGGCGACGCAAAGCGTCTGGTGCTGCCCCCCCTGCAAAAGCACGCAACGCCGGTCATTCGCGGTCTTTCACGCTGCTGTTGATGATTTCGCTTAATCCTGCTCTGATGCGTCCTGAAAATGGAACCCCATCAGGAGCCGGAACTTTTGACAAATCCAACGACATCGGGACAGCAAAACCTTGTGCCTCAAGCGGATGTGGATTCCGCGGGGAGTCACGTCGGCAATTCCCACCTCGCCCGCTACACACTGGCCTCGGCGGCCTTCTGGGGCTTTCTCACGACGCAGTTTCTGGGGGCGTTCAACGATAACTATTTCAAGCAGATGATATTGTTGATCTGCCGCAGCAATGCAACCCTCACGGCCGGAGACGGAACTGCGGCTCCCGACCGGCAATGGCTGGCAATGACGGCGTTCGCACTCCCGTTTGTACTGCTGTCAGGGCCGGGCGGGTTTTTGTCCGATCGCTATTCGAAACGATCTGTGATTGTAGGCAGCAAGGTTGCGGAAATCCTGATCATGGCAGTGGCATTTCTGATTCTGCTGATTCCCGGTTTGAGTGCGGATACGCAGTTAATCTGGCTGATTTCTGTATTGTGCCTGATGGGAGCTCAAAGTGCTGTTTTTGGTCCTTCAAAATATGGCATCCTGCCGGAGCTATTCGTCAGCGACAGACTGCTGCCAGTAAACGGTGCCGTGCAAATGACCACGTTTCTGGCAATTATTTTCGGAACGGTGTGTGCCGGATTTGCTCTCGATCAAATTCGTTCAACACTTTGGATCGGGGGCCTGATCGCGGTCGGGATTGCCATTGCCGGTACCCTTGCTGCACTCATGATTCCCAAAACACGGATCGCCAAACCCGCGCTTCAGATCCGCGCCGAGAATTTTGCTGTGCCCGCGGACGTGATGCAACTTGTGCTGCAGAATCTCGATCTCCTGAAGGCAATCTTGATTGCTTCTGTGTTCTGGTTTCTGGGGGGTGTGACGCAGATGGCTGTGAATACTCTGGGGACTTCGACGCTGGGACTGAATTCCACACGAACGAGTCTGCTGGTCGCATCCATAGGTTTCGGAATTGCTGCGGGATGTATCGTGACAGGTGTCATGGGAAAAGGCGGAAATGGTCGCCGCTGGGTCTCAGCCGGTGCCTGGCTCCTGTTTGGTTCACTCCTGTCGATTGCCGCCCTTGGATGCGGCCGGTTCGGGGTTCCTTCAGGTTCGGGAATACTTGATGCGAGTATCATTTCCAGCGTGCTGCACGCCGATCGGCTGGAATGGAGCCTCCGTCTGAACATGATTTTGCTGGGATTCGCCGCAGGGATGTTCGTAGTTCCGGTGCAGGTCTATCTCCAGCAGGCGCCACCGGAAGATCTCAAGGGGCGAGTCCTGGGAGTGCAGAATATGATCACATGGATCGGTATCCTGATTTCAGCCGCCTACTTTGGAATTGGCGGTGTCCTCCTGAACTGGATCTTCGGCCCCAAAGGCGAATCGCAATACCAGTGGCTCATCTTCATTTCTCTCGCTGGCGTGATGCTGCCGATTTGCCTGCTCTACCGCCTGCCGAAAGCGGTCCTCGAAAATGTCACGACAAATACCTCGCATCGTCCCGGATAGACAGACGTCCAAAGCCGGTTCAATGAGACATAGACGAAGACAACAGGTCTATCGAGGAATGGTCGAAGCCACGCCGATCATCACACAAGGGGTTCCGTGCGCTATAGACATTCAATCGCAGCAAATGTCGCATCCGTATTCGGTTTCCGTCAGGTGCAAACGGAATTACGACACCGAATTCAAATTTATTCATCTGATACGAACTGACAGGGATTCGTGTTTTCGCAAACGTCGCAGGCAGACACGTCCGGATTCTGATTCATTCGCGCAGACGCGTTTTGCAGACAACGTTCGATACGGTCGTTGATAATCGAGTTCATGTCAGGATGCAGGCCAAACGGGGCCGTGACAAGCCACTCGAGACCGGGATATTCCTGCGCTGCCGCGCGGGCTAAAGCCGGAATATCTTCCGTCCAGTGTCGTCCGGGCGACAGAAAATAGGGAAAAATGATGATCCGTTTCGCGCCACGAATCACGCATCGCCGAACGGCTTCCGCGATCGACGGTTCTGCCAGTTCCATATGAGCAGGCTCCACGATCCTGTAGGGCGAGCTGGCAGCGAATCGGTCAGCAGCCCGATGCAGCATCTGATTGCTTTCGGTGCGACGCGAACCGTGGTCGACAATAATAATTCCGGTTTCAATATTCATCGGATGCGACGTGTGATTCGTCATGTGGGAACTGCCACGCTGTCAATGATCATTCGCAGGATTTGAGACGCACGTTGCCGATGTCCCTCTCGAAATGCACCACGACATACGACGCGATGGGCAAGTACGGGCAGCGCTGTCTCTTTGATATCATCCGGAATCACATAGTCGCGTTCTGAGACCAGTGCCATGGCTTGCGCAGCCCGATACCATGTCAGTACACCACGGGTACTGACGCCCAGAGTCAGTTCGTTATTCGTCCGGGTTCTCGCAATAATCTCCAGCATGTATTCAGCAAGCGATGTTTCCACAATCACCAGTTGCACCTGCCGCTGAAGTTCCTGGACCTGCGACGCTGTCGCCGAGGCCGTCAGGGCATCGACCGGCTGTCCATCACGATGGCGATTCAGAATTTCAAGTTCTGACTGGCGATCGGGGTATCCTATGCTCAGGCACATCATGAATCGGTCCAGTTGATTTTCGGGAAGCGGGTACGTTCCTTCAAATTCAAATGGATTCTGGGTTGCGATCACCAGAAACGGGTCGGGCAGTTTATGCGTCGTACCTTCTATGGAAACCTGACGTTCACTCATCGCTTCCAGGAGTGCACTCTGCGTCCGCGGTGTCGTGCGATTGATTTCGTCTGCGAGCAGGACATTGGTAAAAATCGGTCCGGACCGGAAATTAAATTCGCCAGTGCCGGGCTGGTAGACGTTGCCACCAAGAATGTCACTGGGCAACAGGTCTGGTGTGAACTGCAACCGCGTAAATCCACACCCCAGCGTTTTCGCCAGCGCCCGTGCCAGAGACGTCTTTCCAAGCCCCGGAGCATCCTCCAGTAAAATATGGCCACCCGCCAGGAGAGTAACGACGGACAACCGCACGGCAGCCGATTTTCCAAGGACTGCTGACTCGACGTTGGCGATTATCTGGCGAACTATTTGTTGAGTCACAAAATCTCCCTGCTACTCATTGGTGAATTTGAATCACGGATCAACATTGCGGAAGCCGCATGGCCGAATCAGGGGTTCCCGGAAACTTCGCTGTCGGCTGCGGCAGGTGTGTTCTCTTTCTGCGGCTCCGCATCAGATGCTGCCTCAACGGACACACCTTCGGCAGATTCGGGGGCATCTGTTGCGGAACGCCGGGAATCGTCCCAGATACCGAGATCATAGCGCTTCCAGAATTCATCTGCAGTCAGGTCCTGCTCCACGCTGGTTTGAATGTAGACCAGACTTTTCATGTTGCGGATCGCGTCAATCCCCGTACGAATCCGCTCCGGTGACATCACAATTCGTTCGAGGCTTAATCCGGCGAGAGGACTTAAATCAGTCACCGGAGTGCTGGCAATATTGAGTCGCTTGAGCGAAGAAACCGCCGCGAGAGGTTCGATGTTTGTGATCTCGGTCCGTTCGATATCCAGACTGACCAGTCGTGATCCTGACAAAGCGGTTAAATCTGTGACGGCTGACCCTGTGAGCCAGAGTGTATTCAGCGGCATGTCCCGCAGCATCTCCAGATCAGAAAAAGGAAGGTTCAGTACATTGAAGTGAGTCAGCTTCATGTTTTTCAGAAAATCAAAATCTGTCACTTTCGTATTCTGTATTTTCAGGACCTTGAGCGGCATGCCCTGCAGAGGAGACATGTCACTGACGTTCGTGTTTTCAAGCACGAGATTTTCGAGTGGCATACCACTCAATGGCGATAAATCTGAAACGTAAGTGAATCCAAGATCGAGCGCACGCAGGGGAAGTCCCTTCAACGGCTCAACTGAACGAAGTCCGGAGCGAAATAAATTGGCTTCGACAACATCATTCCCTTCGACCAGAAATTTAGCCATCTCATTCGTACCGAGCTGCTTGCGCAGTGCCTTCGGATCCACCCGAAGTGTCGTGCTGTCATTCTGACCAGCACGCCGCGCCTGTTCCTGGGCAGTCAGACTGCTTTTGGGTTCCTGATCTGCGCATCCGCTGCCTGCCAGCAGGCAGATCAAAGCAATCGCAGGGATTGCGTGTAGTGTATTGGGGGTCATCAATTCGGACTCCAACCCTTCGCTGCGGCGGAAAAAAGGTCTCCGCGTTCCTGAAAATCCCGAAACCATCCATAGCTTGCACAGCCCGGTGAAAGCAGCACAATATCGCCTTCCTGGCTGAACGCAACTGCACACTCAAACGCTTCCGAAAAGTCAGTCGCGATTCTGATTTGAAGTTCAGACGATGCGTCACGAAGCAACTCATGCAGCGCTGTCGCTGTTTGCCCCATAAGCACGACTGCAGCCACGCGGGATTTTATTTCTCTCGAGAATTCAGCCAGATCCTGACCTTTGTCATAACCGCCAGCCAACAATATGATGCGCCCTGGAAAGACGCGAAGCGCCATGATCGCAGATTCCGGTGTCGTGGCAATGGAATCATTCCAGAACTGTCTGCCAGCTGTTTCTACGACCAGTTGCAGACGATGTGGCAGCGGACGAAACGACTGCAGGGCTGTCGAGAAGCGCTTCATGTCGGCTCCGGCGAGCCACGCGGCACAGGCAGCGGCGGCAATGTTCAAGCGGTTGTGAGCGCCCGGCAGCTGTGCCGGGACGTCAAAGCGAACCGCATCTTCATGGCTGCCGCTTCGCAGAACCAACATTCCCGTTTCGAGAAATGCACCATCCTGTCCCCCGTCAGCGAGACCAAAGCAAAATTTTGTGCTCCGGATCCGCCATTCATCTGCGTCGTCCGGAACAATGGCAACATCGTCTCGTGTCTGAGCGTCGAAAATTGACTGCTTGGCCCGACGATAATCCGACTCAGACCCATGCCAGTCGAGATGATTGGGAGAAAAATTTGTCAACACGGCGATGTTCGGACGAAATTTTTCTCGCCGCAGCTGCGCCAGCTGGAAACTGCTGAGCTCAAGAACGACAATGTCCTCCGAACGCATGGCGGGAAGCTGATCCAATAAACTTATCCCGATGTTGCCGCCGAGCCGGATACTTCCTGCGAACTCTGGATACGCATGCTGCAACAGGTGACCGATCAGTGCAGTGGTCGTGGACTTTCCGTTGCTGCCTGTCACTGCGATCGTTGCTGCCGGATTATGACGCAGAAATAATGCAACTTCAGTGGTGACATCAAGCTTCAGGGATCGAGCCCGGAGGACCAGTGGATGATCCGGACGAACGGCCGGATTCACTACCAACAACTGGCAGTCGCTCAGGACATCTTCAGGATGACCACTCAACGCAAAACGCGCCACCGGAATGTCTTTGAGTGATGCCAGCGAATCCGCGAGTTCCTCGGCGCTCCGCAGGTCTGTTACAGTGACAAGAGCTCCGTGGAGACTCAGAAATCTGACGGCACCCACGCCGCCACCGAAGCGGCCCAATCCCATGACGGTTGCCCGCACGCCCGTGTACGCTGAAAATGCAGAAATACTCGGCACGTTCGAACCTGCCATCGAAAGTTGTTTATGACGTGATGAAATAATTGGTTCGGAACAAAGCCTGATCGAACGGAACTAAAACCATGGCAAGGCACCGCGCTAATTGTTATGGCGAGTGTGGTATCGCGACTGCGGGTGAAATGTTGTTTGCTTCAATTTGACAGCTGTGAGTGTTTAAATCCGCAAAAAGTTTCGCAGCAAATCGTACCCGTGCTCGGTAAGAAAGCTTTCCGGATGGAACTGTACCCCATAGACCGGATAGGTCTTATGCTGTAATCCCATGACTTCAAATGCCTGCCCGGCGTCATGGACCCAGGCCGTAATCTGCAGACAGTCGGGGACTGAGTCTTTGGGTACAATCAGGCTGTGATAGCGCGTGGCCTGAAACGGATTCGGCAGATCCTGAAAGACTCCGGTACCGCAATGGGAAATCATGGATGTTTTCCCATGCATCAGGCGGTCGGCACGCACCACCTGCGCGCCGTAGACTTCCGCCAGACACTGATGTCCGAGGCACACACCAAGGACGGGAATTCGCGGACCAAAATGCCGGATGAGTTCCCGAGACAATCCTGCTTCTGAGGGCGTGCACGGGCCGGGAGAAATAATGATCCGCTCAGGCTGCAGGGCTTCAATCTGATCGATGGAAATCTGATCATTTCTCTCCACTCGAATCCTCGCGGCCGGATCGATTTCGCCGATCCGCTGGACGAGGTTGAACGTAAACGAATCGTAATTGTCGAGCAGAAAGATCATCGCGCACTTCTGATCATGGTAGGTTTGGAGGATTGATTTAGATCTGTGGATCACACAAAAATGAAAACGCAGACCAGGCAGGCCTATTGCCGCGTACAACTGAACCTGTCAGCACCGATTGACCGGC
>JAGQQS010000242.1 GCA_020426105.1 Planctomycetaceae bacterium | reverse complement strand
AGCTCGTTCGTGCAGGGAATGAATGTGCCGGAGCCGCCTGAAAGTTTTTCCATAGCGGTCAATAATGCGGGCTCGAAGCCGTTGATTGTGCTGGCGGGCCGGGATCAGCGAGGCGTGCTCTACGCGGTTGGGCGTTTGCTGTTGCAGCTGAAGATGAAAACCGGGTCTCTGGAACTGCCTGCAGACTATCAGATTTCCACGGCACCACGCTATCCTCATCGAGGACATCAGATTGGCTATCGATCACTGGCGCACTGCTATGATGCGTGGACCCCCGGGATGTACGAGCAATATATGCGGGAGCTGGCGGTATTCGGAGCCAATGCGTTTGAAACCACCGGATTCGACGGTGGCCCACTCGCGAAGGTCACCGGGCCGGAGATGGCGGCGGAGTGGGCGAAAATCTGCGAAGCCTACGGTTTCGATTTCTGGCTGTTTTCGACAGCGATCGGCGGAGAAGGAAAGTCGGCCGAAGAAGAAAAAGCCGCGATCGCCTCCCGACTGGAGGAGATTCGAAAATATCCGCAACTCGATCACATCTACCTGACCGGCGGGGACGGCGGCACATCACATGCACGCCCGGATCTGATGTTCGAAGTTACTCGTCGCTTCGCGATCGAAGCCCGAAAGATCAACCCCAAACTCGGCGTCTGGGTTTCCAATCAGGGGTTTGGACCGGAACAGAATAATTGGTTTTTCGACTATCTTCAGCGGGAACAGCCGGACTGGGTGACCGGCGTGGTCTATGGTGCATGGTCACGGATTCTGCTGGACGAGCAGCGGGCACGAGTGCCGCGGAAGTATCCTATTCGACGCTACTCAGATATCGGTCACTGCGTCCGCGCACAGTATCCCGTGCCGGGTTGGGACCGCGCTCTGGCACGTACGCTTGGACGTGAACCGTTTGCGCCGCGGCCAAGGGGACATGCCAATATTCACAATTTGTTTGATCAGCATGCAGACGGATTCGTCACCTATTCAGACGGCGTTGGTGATGACGTCAACAAGTTTGTCTGGACGGCACTGGGCTGGAACCCGGATCAGGACCTCGACGAAATTATGCTCGACTATTCCCGGTTCTTCTTCGGCTGGGACATCGCTGAGAGCGTGCGGGAGGGACTATACCTGATGGAGGATGCCTTCGCGGGTCCGCTGGCAGAGAACACGGTGGTCGAGAAGAACTTTAAACTCTGGAAATCGCTCGAAGACAAAGCGGATGATACGTTGCTGGCAAACTGGCGATTCCAGGAGTGCCTGCTGCGTGCCTACTATGATCAATACACGCGTCTGCGACTGATTCGGGCGATCTCGATCGAAGAGCGGGCGATCGCCGCACTGGAACGGGCTTCACAGGTCGGTGTTGAACAGGCGATTGCGTCGGCCCGGACAATTCTCGCGGAATCGGACCAGGATCCGACAACCGATGCACTTCGAACGCGCCTCCTCGAACTCGGCAAAGAGTTGTTTGCCAGTATTGGCGCACAACTTGACGTGAAGACTTACAAAGCGCGCAACCCTGAGCGCGGTGCGGTTCTTGATTTCCTGGATATACCCCTTAACAACAGACTGTGGATCGAAGATGAACTTGATGCAATTCTGACGGGAAGATTCACGGCCACGATGCCCGAAGATGTTGTCCACGAGAACCAGAACAACGACGATGTCCAACTGGCCCGACTGTCGCGAGTTGTGAACTGGGAGAACCCCGGCCCGGGCGGTTTTTACGATGATCTGGGTTGTGTCTGGAAACAACCCCACCTCGTGAAGCCCAGATCTCTTTCGGAAGATCCCGCGGGAATCACGACGCCGCGCGAAGGCCATACAAGGGTGGATCCCTCTGCCGGGCCGGATCGTCTTTCATGGCTCGATCAGGCGGAAGCCCTGAACGCCACGCCACTGACGATGCGTTATGAAGGGCTCGATCCTAACGCGTCGTATCGTATCCGTGTTACCTATTTCGGGCGCTACAATGCCACGATACGACTTGTTGCCGACGACGAATTCGAGATACACGGAACCTACGGTCATACGGTCCGTAATGTCCGCTTTGCCAGTGGTTACAGCGATCGACCCGCTGAAATCACGTCGCAGGAAGCCAATTCAGATCGAATCGTGACTCCTCTTGAATTCGTAATTCCACGGGAAGCCACCCAGGATGGAATTCTGAATCTTCGCTGGCAGCGACTCACCGGACGCGGATCACAGGTGGCCGAGGTCTGGCTGATTAAACAATAAGAACAAATGTCATGTTTGAGCCCTGACCGGCAACGCTGTGAAGTATGTGTTTCCGCAAAAACAAATTCGCATCGTTGACGGATAGTAATTTGCTGTTCGGTGCCTGCTCCCACGCCTCACCAGCGGTTGCCCGATCGCCATTCCTGAATGCTGAGCGCTTTTTCACCAGCCACGATAATGTGATCAATCAGCGGAATTCCGATAACTTCCGCAGCAGACTCCAGACGCTCCGTGACACTGATGTCCTGCTCGCTGGGAGTGGGATCACCGGACGGATGGTTGTGCACGACAATGATACAATTTGCGGCGTCCCGAATAGCGGGACGAAATACTTCGCGTGGGTGGACCAGACTGTTGCGCAACGTTCCCACCGTAATTTGATGCGACGCGATGGGCTGATTCTTGGTATCGAGTGTCACCATATGAAACTCTTCCTGCTTTGCTTCCTTCGCAAGCCGCTGAAACTGTTCCAGGCAGAATCGCATGGCGCTGGCTGGATTCGTGATGCGGATACGTGCCTTAAACCCATTGTCCATCGCCGCCGCGACACGACGGCCAAGTTCGATACCTGCCATAATCTGACAATATGCGGGTTCGTTGACCGCCACGCTGTATTCCCGAAGCTCTTTTCGTCCGAGATCCGGGAGTGTCTCCAGTCGATTTCCAAGCCGTGTCGCAATCCGCTCACCCGCCTGCAACGCGGATTCACCCACGCGACCTGTGCGGATGAGAATTGCGAGCAGTTCGGACAGCTTCAACTGTGCAGCACCATGCTGGAGCAGTCGTTCTCGAGGCCGCTCGTTTGCCGGTGATTCAGTGATCTGCGTCCCGTGTACCTGGGCATTGACCCACGGATCCACTTCAAATTTCTGCGGATCATCCTTCCAGCGGAATCGTTTCACACCGTTGGCTTCCAGTTGTTGCAGGTTCCCCTGCCTGACGAGGGCTGTCACGATCAGACGCGTGACCTGCAGATATTCATCGCCATGCGATTCACGAATCTCTTCAATCGCAAATTCCGGTCGCTGACACAGTCTCAGCAGGACGGCCTGATAAATCTGTTTGCGATCCGGTTTTGAAGCGCGAGGCATCTGGCGAAATCTCCCAGGCTGGCAGTCGAAGAGTCAATTTCGGGCCGACATCTTACGATGTTTCCGCGACATTTGCCTGCGAAACGAGAGACCGCGGTCTAAATTCGGGAAGTGCCTTCCTTCAATTGAATGCCGGAGTAAAATACGTCCCATGCAGTTGGAGTGGCGACGGCTTGTTGTTTCACACATCAACCTCGACCAGGTCACGCGTTATCTCCACCGGATTGTTCAGAGAGTATCTCCTATGCCAACATATGTTTACGGGGTCATTGTTCCGGGTGACGATGATGAAGCCGTGGGTGAAACGTTTGAAGTTGAACAGGGCATTAAGGAACCGCCGCTGACGCATCATCCGCAGACCGGAGAGCCTGTTCGCAGATTGCTCTGCGCACCGTTTGTGGCCGGAACGTGGTCACCGCTTAAGTCTAAAAATCTGCTCAGTGACAAAAAGCTGCGGGAAAAGGGATTCACAAAATACGTCAAGACAAATAACGGCTACGAAAAAAGTGCGGGCGTTGGACCAGATCGAATTGGTGGCGGATCAGACGATTAGACAGGAAGTCTCGTGCGCACCAAACTTCGCTGATGCCTCAGTTCCGACTGCATAGAGAATAAGGGATAGTGGACGAGGCCACGAGTCCCCGGTCAGCCCTCCAACGACAGGGACTCATGGCCTCGTTCACTACGATTGATCCCCTTTTTTGATTTCGACAAAG
>JAGQQS010000241.1 GCA_020426105.1 Planctomycetaceae bacterium | reverse complement strand
TTCCCGATCCCATACAATGGAGACGTACCGATCTTGGGCCCTCCTGGTCGCAGAGGATGTTTCGCGTGATATCTCGATTCAGACAGCGTATTTTCGGCTTCATGCTTGTCAGCATGGTCCATGGCACGCTCTGGGCCGTGGATGGAGTTTTCCACACCATTACCCCGGTGGCAGAACAATACTCGGTCGGCTTTGCCAGCATTGCCGAGTCGGATTCGGAGCAAATTCTGCGGCATCTGGTGGAAGGGGATATGGCTGGTCGAGGAACTGGTCAGGAGGGTTTCCTCAAGGCGGCAAAGTGGTACGCGTCTCAGCTGGAACTCAATGGTTTTCAGCCGGCTGGTGATAATGGAACGTGGTTTCAGAATGTTCCGTTCGTCAAGCATACGGTGAAGTCTGAGCAATGTGAGATTCGGGTCAGTGGCGAGGAATGCGTCAGGGGAACCGCATTCGGAATCAGTTCATTTGCCGGAAGTTTTCAGGAATCGATCCCGGTAACGTTCGCTGCATTCTCCGGTTCACTGCCGGAAGCATCTGCTGATCAGTATGCCGGGAGATTGCTTGTGATTCAGGCCGGGAGGCGTTTCAGCGCAGAAGATGTTTTCGTGCTGAAGTCGAAACCTGCATGCCTGCTGATCGTCTCCGAAGAGGGCCGCGTCCGGGATGAAGCTGTCAGTCAATCCGAACAGACTCCCAGTGCGATTCCGGTGGCAATGCTCACGCGTTCGGCTGCCAACGCGCTGGCCGCCCGGTGCGGAGCGGCAGCAGATTTTTTCACGGAGGGAGTACCCACGACTGATCTCGTGGTTGATTCGTCACGCTGCGTCGAATGCCGGCTATCCATCGAGCGAGAAGCAATCGATGTCCCCAATGTCGTGGGCTGGTATCCGGGCAGTGACGAAAAGCTCCGGCCGCAGCACATTTGTATCGGCGCACATCTCGATCACCTTGGCGTACAACGCGGTGAAGTATTTCCGGGCGCAGACGACAATGGTTCAGGATCGACCGCGCTGCTGCAGATCGCAAAAGCGATCCACGTCAACCCGGTCAAGCCAAGACGCAGCGTCCTGCTGATAGCATTTTGCGCAGAAGAGCGGGGACTGCTGGGGTCGAAGCACTATGTGAATCATCCTTTGCGTCCCCTGCAGGATATGATCTGCATGCTGAATATCGACATGATCGGGCGGAACGAAGAATCGGCTTCAGAACCTGCCTCCGAGAACATCAACACGATCCATCTGGTGGGCAGTCGGGATCACTCAGCACAGCTGCACCAACTGGTGGAAAAGGCCAATGAATCCGTGGGATTTGTCTTTGAGTATGATGAAGAGGATCGTGTTGATGGACGCAGTGATCACGCGTCGTTTTCTGAAAGAGATATCCCCGTTACGTTTCTTTTTGGAGGTTTTAGTCCATATTATCACAAGCCCATTGACACTTTGGACGGCATCAACTTTTCCAAAATCGCCAATGTGGCACGTCTGGACTATCTGGTACTGATGATGGCTGCCGAACACGGTCCTTTTCAACTGGATTCAAAGCCATAAATCGGAATTCGGGATCCGTGACGACTGGATTTGTTCAAGTTCAGCGTCATGTTGAAATCGTCATATTCGAACCTGTTTTGCAAAGTAGTTTTATGAGCCAGTTTGTAGGAAATGTCATTGCAGATTCACTGGCACGTTGCCTTGGGTACGCAGAGAGCCTGCTCAAAGATGTGAACCCTGCACAGTTTTCGCGCCTCGCAGTCGTCAACGGCCGGACGATTGAGTCGAATCACCCGGCGTTTGCGTACGGACATCTCTCCCTGTACGGGCCCAGAATTCTCAGGCAGTTTGGTCATGCCGGGCCTGAGGTTCCTGAAGGGTATGAAGCATTGTTCTCGAAAGACTCAAAATGTGTCGATGATCCGGAAGGCGTGATCTACCCACCGATGGCCGAGGTGACGGCAGCGTATTTTGAGGGCTACCGATCTGCTCTGACGCTTCTGCGTTCGCTGCCTGACGAGGCACTTCAGGTGGCAAATCCCATGGGAGGTCGCATGACGGAACTGTTTCCCACGCTTGGTTCGCTGCATGCGTTTTACTGCGGAGGCCACATGATGCTGCATCTGGGCCAGGTGAGCGCATGGCGACGGATGATGAATTTGGGTGCAGCTTAGACACGCAGCATGTTCGATTCCCTGTGTTCGACGCGTCGCTCGGGCCGAGCAACGCGGAGACGCCTTGTTTTGCAGCAGCATTTGTGAGAATTCTGATTGCACGATCCGTTTCGGATGTCCCCTGACTTTTACTCCCGAAACGGCGGCCTGCTTTCTCCTTTAATCATGCATCATCACGATGCATGATCAGGCGGGAGATGAGCTTGGGCGATTAAACCCGTTCGCCTCAGTCTTTACCGCATCTGTTCGGCAATCAGGAATGCGATTTCCATGGCTTGCTCGTAGTTCAGCCGGGGATCAACCTGGCTGCGATAGTCTTTGGCGAGGTCCGCTTCTGTGAGATTCCCGGGGCCGCCCGTGCATTCAGTAACGTCTTCGCCGGTGAGTTCCAGGTGAATGCCGCTTAAACGTGACTTCAATTCGCCGTGAATCCTGAACGCCGTGAAGATCTCCGACATAATATCGTCAAATGACCTCGTCTTAATTCCATTCCGTGCCGTCTGAGTATTCCCATGCATTGGGTCGCAGCTCCACAGGACGTGAAGATTTGCGCTCAGCACGGCCTCGATGAGACGCGGCAGGCGTTCGCGAATTCTTTCAGCTCCGAAACGATGTATCAGCGTCAGACGTCCACGTTCATTCTCCGGATTCAGAATCCGGATCAGCTCAACCAGTTGTTGGGGCTCCATTGAGTTACCCACTTTCAGACCGATCGGATTGCGAATTCCGCGAAAGTATTCCACATGCGCACCATCCAGTGCGCGAGTCCGATCGCCAATCCAGGCCATGTGTGTCCCCAGATTATACCAGCCACGATTGCGCTCAAGTCGCGTGAGTGCCTGCTCAAATCCCAGCAGCAGGCCTTCGTGAGATGTAAAGAAATCCACGCGGCTCAGTTGTGTCAGTTCGCCCGCGGATACCGCTTCCATAAAACGTATCGAATCACTCAATGACTCCAGCAACTGCTGGTACCGCCGAGAGCCGGGCGTATTACGGACAAACTCAAGATCCCAGTTTTCCGGATGATGAAGATCAGCAAATCCTCCCTCGCTCAGCGCGCGGATATAATTGAGGGTGAGCGCGGATTTTTCATAGGCCCGCAGCATCAGCTGAGGATCCGGACGACGCTCTGCAGGTGAAAAACCCGCCTGATTAACAATGTCACCACGATAGCTGGGCAGCTCCACGTCACCACGTTTCTCAACGTCTGCGGATCGTGGTTTGGCGTACTGCCCGGCAATCCGCCCGATCCGGACGATTTTCGTTTTCGATCCGCAGATGAGTACCAGACTCATCTGGATCAGCACTTTGAGCTTCCGCAAAATCGACGTCGAATTGCAGTCATCGAAACTTTCAGAACAGTCGCCCCCCTGCAGCACAAATGCATGCCCCTGCTCCGCCAGCTCCAGCTGCGTCCGGAGTCGATCGACTTCCCACGCCGTTACCAGCGGTGGCAAAGTGGTCATACGGCTGATGACTTCCGCCAATTCAGCCGGATTGTCATATTTAGGTTGTTGTTGAGCCTCGTATTTCTTCCATGACTCCGGAGTCCAGGGCGGTTTCATACTCGTATTGTTTCCATGCATGCCGTATCTCGGGTCACGGCTGGGGGCTAATCTGTGTATCGACTTAGTGAACGATCTCCGCTGTCTTCGAACTCCGGAATCCGCTCACGCCTGCGGCTCGTCACTAAACCATGTGAGCCTGACAGGAAAACGAAGTATAGAGTCTGGTGACCGCGAATTGCGATGACCACCCATTTGAAAATTGCAACGGCGACAACCCGTCCTTCCAGTAATAGTGAGTGAGCAAAAGGATTCACGGCCCACGCGACCCGGTGATATGACACATGCCGCACAGAAACGGCGCACGGGAATTCAAAATCCCGAACTCGCAGGACCGGCAAAAATCGCCGAACCAGTGCGATCGATCGAATCATTTCACGTCAATCAGCCGACATGGGGCTTCCTGCAGCGACAACACAGAACTCCACTGAAATACGGCTTTCCCGCAAGCCCCCCGCATCGACTCCCGATAACCGGAAGGGAAAAAGTCAGCACAAATGGCGACGTAAGTTTTTTCCTGCAAATACCTTATGGCGTTGACAAATATTTGACACATGCATGACGACAGCAAAACAAGGCACTGTTGTTGAACGCCGATAGGCAGCGTATCGTTCCGGGAACGTTTGCGGCTGGTCGCGAAAGTGTATGTCGCTGCGAATTGTATGTCAGCAAACCTGGTCCCAGGTGGCTGAAAATTCTGCGTTCCTTTTCTCATCAATCAAGGAATGGATTTTATGAGCATATTAACCGCGTCCTCACCAGCGGCGACTTCACTTAGTCCGGTCGAAATCAAGCGACTTCAGTCTCAAGCGGATACTGACACGCTGGTTTCGGCATTTCATCGCGATCAATTGCGCTGGAGCAATGTTGACTGGGTCGTTGCATTATTTTTGATCGGTGTCCATGTGGGAGCCCTTGCAGCGCCATTCTTCTTCAGCTGGACAGGTCTCGCGGTTTGCCTGGTCATGCATTGGGTAACCTGCAGTATCGGCATTTGTCTGGGGTATCACAGGTATTTGTCGCACAAGTCAATGAAGCTGAAATCGCCTGCAGAATTTGCAGTGCTGTTGTGTGGCTGCCTGTCCGGTGAAGGTTCACCGATGACTTGGGCGGCAACGCATCGTCTGCACCACCATAAGTCCGATCAGGAAGGCGATCCTCATTCGCCCATCCGCGAAGACGGATGGTGGTCGCATATCCTGTGGTTGTTTCCCAAACGTACAACTGAATCCAGTCGAGTGCTGTATCGTCGCTATATCCCGGAACTGGTTGACAGACCGTTGATGCAGTTCTTTGAAAAGACGTTTGCGCTATGGCTGTGGGGTGGTGGACTGGTAATGCTTGCCGCTGGCTACTTGCTTGGCGGCTGGCAAATGGGCGTGTCGCTGCTGGTGTGGGGCATGTGTGTCCGCATGGTGGCCGCGTACCACAGTACCTGGTTTGTGAACTCAGCCACACATTTGTGGGGATATCGCAACTACGACACACGGGATCATTCCCGCAATCTGTGGTGGGTCGCGATTCTGGCCTATGGCGAAGGCTGGCACAACAATCACCATGCTCATCCCGCCGTTGCTCCGGCCGGTCACAAGTGGTGGGAAGTGGACATTACGTGGTGGTCGATCCGCCTGCTCCGCGCGGTTGGCCTCGCCTGGGACGTCAAAGACCGGATTCCCAAAGGTCGTCGTGCCGGTGACGATGAAGTCCCGATGGAACTCGGCGAATCGGGCCATGCCGACGCAAAGCCGGCCCTGACCGATGTCGCTGCCTGAATTATTATTTGCGGATTATTCAATGCGGATTATTCGCTCACCCTTCAATATCTGACCGTTTGAATTAGTGGCACGCACCTGAATCAGGTGCGTGCCTTTTTGTGGGATCGCGGTTAGCCTCGCCTTCCAGAGATGCGGACATACCATGGGCTTGGCCAGTTTACGCCACGGCAGGTGGTCGGGCAGCATGGGCTGCTCTTCGTCAAACAAGGCTTGAAAGAGCGGGTCGGTTTCGTTGACAGTTTTCAGCATCGCTGTCCATTCTCCGTCATTCAGACGCCACTCCACGACAGCGTCCGGAAACGCATTAAACACGTTCGCGCGAAATTCCTGTGCCTCGGCATTGCTGAGTGCAACGACTTCCGGGGCTGTAATCCGAATCTGCTCATCCGCGCCGCGCCGGGCCGCTCGATAGTCGAGCAGGTATTGAACGCCATCAAAATGCATCACGGTGTAGCCATTGGGCGTACCGTCGGCACACGTAGTGTGGGGAATACCGTGTTCGTCGGGCTTGCCGGACCACCAGGCGCCGCAGACCGTGACGTTAATGATATGATGATGAGCCTTTGGGCCTTTCCAGCCGTCCGTCTGCGTCATCATCACATGTTCATGATGGTGGGTGTGGCCGGCCAGAGAAATGCAGTGTTCTCTTGATTCAAGCAGCCGCAAGAGTCGCTCCCGACGCGGTTCCAGCCACGGCGTCGATTTGACGAGCGGGATGTGCATCATGGCGACAACCAAATGGTCCTGGGGCACATATTTCAGATCATTCTCGATAAAGGTGAGTTGCTTTTCGCTCAATCCTGAACGATACAGTTTCTTTTCGCCGTCTTTCATCCAGTGAATATCGTCCACGACAACGAAGTGGACTGCACCATAGTTGAATGAAAAATACGCGGGCCCATAAACGCGTTCATAGGTTTCATCACTCAACTCGTCCGTTTCCGCCGCGTAGTTGATGTCATGATTTCCGATGACGTTGTACCACGGAATTCCGATCTTACCGATGGTTCGATTGTAACTGTCGAAGAGACTTAGATCATCAAACAGAATGTCGCCCAGAGT
>JAGQQS010000240.1 GCA_020426105.1 Planctomycetaceae bacterium | reverse complement strand
ACCGCGGAGGCCGATAAAGACGGTGCTGTCCGCCGTCGTTTGATAATATGGTCCGATCTGCAGGTCCGGTGTTTTGGAAGCCGATGCCAGACAGAGATTTGCACGCGCAACATCAATATCCGATCGAGCTGCCATCACGTCTGGCCTCGAGGCAGCACGCGAAGTCACGTGAGCGCGGGCCATGGAATCCTGAGACTGAAAATCGAACTCTCCAGCGGGAACAGATTGATCGTCATCGCTCATCGGAATCAACCATGTAATGGATTCGAGGTTGCCTGCGCTCTGCGGCATCTGATCGGCAGAAACTCCGAGTTGTCGACCGAGATCCCGTACTGCCGATTGGTAATTAGCGGAGGCCAGTTGCAGTTGCTGACGCGTCGAAGCTTCATCAGCTCGCACAATTGCCACATCCGCCGCGGTCGCCTGTCCGGCCTCAAGTTGATTTTCCAGAATCTGAAGCAACTGGCGATTGTTCTGATCCGCAGCCTTTGCGAGTTGCATCACACCATGCAGATACCAAGCATTAAAATAGAGTCGTTCGGTTGTGGCCACTGTCAGCAATTCCGCCTGATGGATATTCCAGCGCGTGCTGTTCAACGCTCCAGCGGCACTTTGTTCGCGATACGTTTGCTGATGCGCCAGTTGAATGGTCTGCATCAGTAACACATAGTGGTACATCGTACCCGGTCCACCGTTCTGAGGCTGTTGATAGGGAGTGCCCTGAACCTGCAAGTAGGGATTGAAGGGATAGGTTTGAGCGACGCCCAAAGCACCCAATCCGACATACTCTGTTTGCCGAATGGTCATTAAGTCGGGGTTCTGCGCCAGTGCCAGTGAGATACATTGTTCGAGGCCTGGGCCGCCCGCAATCCTCGCGTCGGAACTGCCTGCACCTTGAGTGCTGGGCAACGGCAGAGTTTGTCCAAGAGTATTTGATACCGATTCGGCGGAAACTCGCTGAATGACCGAAGTCGAAGGACTCGTTGGCGGCGTTTTGAGGTCCTCCACGACGTTCACCGGGACCACATCCGATGTGACGACAACATCCTCAGCCACCGCAGGGCGATACTCATGGCGGGGCCGATCGTGCAGTCGGACGATATGGCCAGACCTGCAGCCGATCATGAAAATCGACAGCCCGCTGAGCACTAATAGAAACTGCCGCATAACATCGCGCCTTCACATTCAATCGTCTCACGTCCCTGTAAGACGGCCTGCCTTTCAGCCTGACACGCCCCGCCCAATCCGGGCACGGGACTTGTTAGCCTTCGACTTTGTCTGCTTCGTCGCGACGACAGAGGTGGCAACAGTCGGATTGGATGCAAAAAAGCGGAGTTCATCTGCAGGTTCCGCAGTTGCATCGAAGACGCGCAGGTATCTGCCGAACTGATTCTGGTCGTCCGCATCAGATCGATCGTGGCGATTGCACTGTCAGCCTCCCTGCAACCATGAGATCTCGGCCATTTTATCTAACCGGACCATGTAGTGCTCTTAGGAAAGGAGCAGGAACCAAAGTGCGCAGCCCCCTTCGAGGCACTCGGCTATTGCATGCTGACCCTCTGTTAGCCCCGGACAAAACAATCCCTGGTGCGCTGGCTACATCGCCGCGCCGTTGATCGAATCATCCTTTACAAGGACCGTGCGTCCCCACAGCAGATACAATGGAGGCAGCAGAAACAGATTCAGGAACGTCGAAGTGACAAGTCCTCCGACGATCACCACGGCAAGTGGATATTCGATCTCGTGGCCCGGTTTATTGCCGGAAATGGCGAGAGGCAACAGTGCCAGTGCTGTGGTCAGCACGGTCATCAGGATGGGAATCAGGCGTTCCTCGGCACCCCGGATAACCAGTTCCAGACCAAACGGAACGCCTTCTTCCTGCTGCAGATGGCGATAGTGACTGATCAGCATAATTCCATTGCGGGATGCAATCCCAAGGACAGTCACGAATCCAATCAGCGAACCCAGGGACAAAACACCGCCCGCCATCCATGCCGCGACGACGCCACCAATCAGCGCGAAAGGGATTGTGACAGACACCATCCCTGTCAGTCGTATTGACTGAAAATCGATGTACAGAATCAGGAGGATTCCGATCAGAGAAACTCCGCCCAGTGCGAAGAGTCGTTGTTGAGATGCCTGACGAGCAGCATACTCGCCCAGAAATTCGGGATGGTACCCGCGATCGAACGGAACTTCTTTCACGGCTGCTTCGACATCGCGGGCCACGGAGCCCAGATCGCGATCTTTGGCGTCGCATGTTACGTCAATCCGTCGTGAACCTCCTTCACGTTTGATCTCATTCGGGGCAGGGACGATGGCGATGTCGGCGACATCCTGCAGCGGTACCTGTCCTCCGGTCGGAGTATCAATTCGAATCTCGCCAAGCGAAGCAAGATCTGTGCGCGAAGCTTCTGTGCCCCAGACAACGACGTCCTGTTTCATCTGCCCCTGGTAGACTTCTCCCACTTTCGTCCCCCGCAGAACAGTCGTCACGGCCCGGCGAACCTGACCGGGAGTTAATCCAAATTGTTCGGCGGCAGACGGACGCAGCCGAACTTCAATCTGCGGTACCAACTCATTTGCTTCAACCTTCAGGTTGTTCACACCTTCCACAACACCCATCGCGGCTGCAACTTCTTTGGCTTTGGTCCGCAACACATCGATGTCAGAACCGTAGATCCGGACAACGATACTGGAACTGGCGCCTGTAAGAACTTCTTTGACCCGCTCACGCAGATATGTCAGCACGTCGCGTTTGAGCCCCGGATAGCCGTCAACCGCCGACTGAATCCGATTGAGCGTCTCATTGTAATCCACCTCGGAATCAATACTGATCCACAGTTCGGTAAAGTTCGGGCCAACCACCTCATCTGCCGCCTGGGCTCGGCCAATGTGACTTCCGAAATTGAGCACCCCTGGAATGGCGCGGAGATCACGACTGGCCAGCAGCGTCACGCGATCCATGGCTTCCAGAGACGTGCCGGGTTTCTCCACGAAATGCATCAGAAAGTCGGTCTCCTGAAAATTCGGAAGAAGTTCCTGCCCCAGACTGTTCAGGAGAACTAATGTCAGTCCAAGGGCCACCGTCAGAAAACTAATCGCCGATTTGGGACGAATCACAAACCACGGCAAAAGCATGCGATACGGCGCGCGCAACCAGCGACTGAGAGGCGGCTCTTTTACGGATCCTCGCTGACTGGGAAGGATCAAAAGACACATCGCCGGAGTGACGATCAGTGCCACGACGAGTGACGACAGGATCGCCATTACATAGCCAATTGCCAGCGGTCGAAAAAACGCCCCAGGCAATCCATCCAGGAAAAACACCGGCAGAAACACGAGCACAATAATGACGGTGGCGTATACCACCGCACTGCGGACTTCCAGCGAGGCAT
>JAGQQS010000239.1 GCA_020426105.1 Planctomycetaceae bacterium | reverse complement strand
GCTTCTTCTTTGGCTTCACGCAGTTCCAGCTTGTTCTGTTCCAGCAGGGTGACGTCATCCACCGAAACCATGACTCCCCGAATCCGCCCTTCATTGCCGAACAGGGGTGAGCAGTTGACCTTGAAAATACGATTTGTCCCGTCAGCATCCGCGAAATGGACAGTCGTACCGGACACAAGCTGCCGGGTGCGGCCGCACTCCGTCCACGGCATTTCGGACTGACCATCGACGCGCCTGAACCGGAACTGGCTGGCCTTTTTACCCACAAGTGCGTCTGCGTCCTTTTCAACGGTTTTCGCCATTGCATTGTTGGCCAGCAAAATACGATCATCCAGATCCACAATCATCAGGCCTTCCGTGAGAATGTCGAGTGCTTCGCGGACACGACGTGGCACGGCACGTGACGGGTCCAGATTCTTAAGGATCATTCGCAAAAAGAGACGGAACATCGTAAAGCCACAGACGGCGGCAAAAGCGAGCAGCTGCAGAAGTGGGTTTTCGGCGAATGCGTACCAGCGACCTGAATCCAGAGGCACAAAGGCAATTTCAATTTGTCCCCACTCGCCGCTCCCGTCCTGCGACAATGGAATTGGCATAAATTCCGGAGTCACCTTGTCCCCAAGGTCGGCGGGCCACAGGGTGGTATGCTGTCCGGCCGAAACAACGACACGATCATCCCGGTACCGTCGAATCCCGATTGAACGCACTGATGGATTTCTCTCGATCACGTTGTTGAATACAGCATTGATTCCGGCGAGATCATGGTTTGCCAGCAGGACAGAATTGCTGAATGCGATCGATTCGGCAAGTTGCTGACGTCCCTGAATGATCAGCGCAGCACGATCCGGCAACAACCCCAGCAGGTTGGCGGAAATCAGAATCCCCAGCATGGAGCAGACCAGCCCAAGGGTGATTCGTGATGCGGCAGTGAATTTCTTCATCGTCTTCAATTTCTATGTATGACACGCCTGAAGGCCGTCGGCTTCTGTTTTATTTAATTTTGCCTGCTGACGATCCATGATATTCTGCAGCGATTCCTTGTCGTCATCCTTCTGATCGCCATCGATGACGAGCAGTGGGTCCAGCATTGACCACGCAGGCACTTGTGCCAGCAGACCCGATGCCAGCGTACCCAGACGCACGGCCCAGAACAGATAGCCCACCGAAAAGCCTGTGGTAACGACCCCCACAGATCCGACCACTCGTCCCTTCAGCTCCGCACTTCTTTCCAGTTGTTCCGTCACCGAATCAGAACGAGAATCCGCAGAATCCGCAATTTGGCGGTAAAGCATCTCGCGTTCCCGATTGAGGCTGGCGAGAGACCCGTTGGTCTCGAGTTGGTTGAATGTGGCGTCGAAGTCGTGAACTGACCCACCACTACTGGTGCGTCTGGCGAAATCACTGCTGTCACTTCGCTCTGAACTTCCTGCAGTTCCCTGGCCGGCGGTTGGGAGGATGCGTTTTACGGCGAGGCCTTCGGTTGTCGGAAGGAACCCCATCGCGTCATCATCCTGCTTTGTCCCGGTTGAACTCTGCACTCCAGACATGGCCGGATTGATCATCCCGACCAGCAATGCATCCTTTCCGGAGGTCCCGGTCCCTCCGGCCGAAGTTGTGGTATTCGGCGCGGCATTTCCTGCACCAGACAAAGCCGTCGTCGCGGAACCGGAGCTGTTCGATGTCGCGCCAGCTCCCGAGGCAGAACTACCGGAACCGGCCTGTGTGCTGTTATTGCTGTTATTGCTGTTATTGCTGTTTGCGTTGCTGTTGCTGTTTCCGGATCCGTTTTGGATCCCCGCGAAGAGAGGGACAACGTCGATCGTGGCCGTCCCGACGTTGCTCGACAGGATTCCGTCGGAAGCCATGTAACGGAACGTATCGACTCCGTTAAAACCGGCCTGAGGCGTGTACACAAAACTTCCGTTGGCGTTGAGCACCAGGGTGCCGTGCGCGGGGCCTGAGACCAGAGTCACCGTAATGGGATCATGGTCCACATCGGTAGCACTCGCCAGCACCCCCGGGGCGCTGACGCTCAGCGACTGATCAGTGAAAGTCGTCCCGGAAAATCCCCTTGCTACCGGAGCATCATTCACGGGCTGCACAATTAGTTGAAACTGCGTCGCAACCGAAGCCGCAAAAGGATCGCTTGCCACAACCCGAACGGTAGCCGACCCGAATGCATCGGGATTCAGATTGTAACTGATTACGCCGGTCCCCGAGTCAATCGAAATACTCTGGATCAAACCGGGCTTTTGAGACACTACCTGGACGGTGTAAGTCAGCGGATCTCCGTTGGGATCGCTGAATGCAAACGACGTACTGATTGTGCCGACTGGTGCATCTTCGAGCAAAACGACATCAGGCAGGGCCGTCACTGTTGGAGGTTCATTCAGATCGAGAACCGTAAAGATCAGCGTCTGTGACGCATCCGGAGAACCGGCGATGAGCGGGTCATCCAGATTGATCGTAACTTCGAACTGCGTCTGAACCGAGAAGTCAATCGTCAACCCCGATTTCAGGAACAGCTTGTTGTCAGCGTCAAGTTCAAACAACGCGGCATCCGGTCCGGTCAGTGTGACCGTGTTCGTTCCAATCCCGTCATCAATGATTCCGACGGTCCCAACCTGCAGCGGAGACGTCAGTGTTTGATGCTCAGGCAGATTCCAGACCAGTGCCTGGTAGTCGATCGACGCCGGGCGATCCACCGTGAAGGTCACCGTCGTCACGGTGCTGACGTTTTCCCCGTCCGTTGCCCGATACGTGAAGGAGTCGATACCGGAAAAGCCTGCAGCCGCCCGATACCAGAACGTGCCATTGGCGTTCAATCCGAATGTCGCTGCGTGGGACGGGCCTGAGACCAGACTCGCCGTCAGCGGATCGTTGTCGCCATCACTGTCATTCGCCAGAACTCCCAGCGACGGACTGCTGACACTCAGTTGCTGCGTGCCGTCGATGGCATATGCATCGGCTGCAGCGACCGGCAGATGATTGGTTCGCAGGGTGAAAGTGGATGAATTGCTCAGCCCGCCGGCGTCCGTGACAGTCACGGTGAGCGTGACCGTGGGTTCTGTCGCCGGATCGATGCTTTGCGACGGCTTCAGCTTCAATGTCGACCCGGCAACGGTGAATCGACTGTCGCTGACCGACCAGATGTGCGAATCACCGACATCCGGATCCGTAAAACTCAGACTACCCACGCTGGCACCATTGATCAGGCCCGGAATCACCACATCCGACAGCGTCGGGGCCATCGGAGCGGTATTCAGCACAGTGACAACCAGCGGTCCGCCTGCCATTGAAAACGTACCATCTTCGTCAGTCGCAGTAACAGAGATCGAACGCGTGCCTCCGGGTGTCTGATACGTATGGATTGCCGACGTCAGTGAACCTGCAATGTCCTGGACCGTTCCGTCTCCCCAGTTAATACGGTACGTGGAGATCGTGTCGGCCCCGGGATCACTCGATACCAGTCCGATCGTATACGGGACTCCACTGAATGCCGTTGCATTGCCGGTCAAACTGACATTCGGTGCTACATTGTTGATCGTGAGCGATGCTGCGGCCACCGTTGAATTGCCGCCTGCATCGGTGACCTGGACCCGAATCGTCCGTAATCCATTGTCGTTGATCGGAATCGAGAGTGACTGCAGCGTGGCCCATGACAGAGTCGCGGAATTCCCGATCGCATCGTCGAAAGCACCGTCGTTGTCGATATCCCAGGCATAGGTCAACGGCTGACCTTCAGGATCGACAGAAGTTCCGGCCGCGACTGTGAGCGAGTCACCTTCCGAGATCACATATGGCCCGCCGGCATTTGCAGTCGGCGCCTCGTCGATATTGTTCACACTGAACGTAAAGTTGCGCGTCTCAAACGGGCCCCCGGGCAGAGTCGCATCATTCAGCACAACCGCAACGGAATAGGACGGCTTCGCTTCGAAATCAAATATTGTCGAGGATCGAATAAAAAGACTCGATCCGGAGATCAGGAACCGGGCCGCATCAGGACCGGACAACGCAAGCGTATTCGTGCCCAGGGCATCGTCGCTGACCGTCAGATCCGCAATCTTCAGATTCGACGTCAAAACAGTGTTCTCATTGATTGAGCTGACAATCTGTGTCACTGCCAGCGACGGCGCTTCGTTGACGTCCAGAACTGAAAGCGTGTACGCGACAGTTGCGTCCGGTGTTCCACTGATCGACGGATCGTCCAGCTGAACCGTCACGTTGTAGCTGGATTTTGCTTCGTAGTTCAAAGCTGTCGAAGACCGCAGATACAGGTCTGTTCCTACCACCACAAAACGTGCCGCATCCGCACCGCTCAGTGACAATGTGTTGGTTCCGAACCCATCGTCTGTGATCACGACCGTCGCGACTTTCAGGTTCGTCGCCAGTACGGTGTTTTCCGCGATCGAATTCAGCACTCCGGACAGGCTCAGCGATGCCGCCGTGTTCGGGTCTGTCACGTTCAGCGTGACCGTCTGAGTTGCCGTGGCCCCCGAAAGATCGGTCGCCGTCAGCGTCAATGAGACCGTGGTTTCCGTTGTCGGATCGATGGAAATCCCGGACTTCAGCCGCAACTGATTGCTAACCACTTCAAATCGGGAATCACTGCTGGTTACTGTTACGGTATCTCCCGCATCTACATCGGATGCAGACACACTTCCCGCCACCGCTCCGGGAATCCGCCCGGTGATGGTGGAGGCCGAGACCGAAAACGTCGGTGCATCATTGACGGGTGTTACACTAATCGTCACCGTGACAGGACTACTGGACAAGGCCCCGTCCGAGGCCGTGTAGGTAAAACTGTCCGCGCCGTTGTAGTTCGCTATGGGTGTATAATTGAACGACCCGTCCGCATTCAGCGTGAACGATGCCGCGTGAGCGGGTCCGGAGGACAACACCGCCTGCAACGGATTGAATTCCGAATCCTGGTCGTTTGCCAGGATCCCCCCGGGACCTGTTTCTATCACCCCAATTGTGGCAAACATGCTGGCTGTCGATAGATATTCCGCGCGAATCTGATCGGCCGTCAGGGCGTTCGTGTTCAAGCGAAATTCGTCAATCTGACCGGCAAACGTACGATTCGTCGCCGAAGCATAGTTTCCGACCGTCAGCTTCTGGCCCGCATCGGAACCCGCCAATCCAGTGGCCGATGAATTCACGGTCACAGCGACCTGAGTCCCGTTAATGTAAATCTTCGGCATGTTCGCAGTGGATGAACTGTCATAAACGACGGTGACCTGCGACCATGAATTTAACGCGATTGTCCCGGCCGAGGTCTGCCAGCCGCCAGTGCCGACCGTAAACCCCTGTTGAAACAGGATCCGGCCGGAACTTGTCAATTGCAGCGCCCAGCCGTTGCCCGGCAGTCCCCCACCAAACGTGGAAGACGCTTTGTCAGCGATGCGGCCGTATCCGTTTTCTCCCCAGCCCGTTGGATTAATCCACGCCGAGACAGTGCCTCCGCCGTCGAAGACATTGTTCAGGGCAGAAGACGACGCAAACTGAGCTTCACTCGTTGTTCCGTCAAAGGTCATGGCACCCGCGACGATTCCCGCTGATGCGGTGAGTGCCGTTGGGGTCACCGCAGTCCCGTTCACGCTGGAATCAACGACGGTGCTGTTCATATGCAGCACGGCGGCATTGTCGCCGGGCCAGACACCGGCAGAGTTTTGTCCTGCCGGAGCTGACGAGTTTCCATAGTACATCCAGATCGAATCGGTGTTCGAGGCCGCATCGACCTGTGGCACGCGGACCCAGACACGTGACGTGCCGACTTCGTCCCACAATTCAATTTCGTAATCGAGCGCCTGACCGCTCGCATCGAAGAATCGCAGGTCTTCGCCGTTGTTCTGAGTCTGCGAATAATCAATGTTCGACGCATTCAGCGTGATCAGCACGACCTGGTCCGTAAGGTTTGTCGTACCAGTTGAGTTATTGAACGTGATCTTGCTGCGACGAGTCCATGCCTGATTCTCCCAGTTGGCAGTCGTGTTGACCGACAAAGTCCCATCTTCCGCCACGGTGTAAGAGTCACCAGATGCCACGGGCGCGGTGTTGCTTCCCACGGTGATGCCGATGGTGTCGCTCGCCAGACTGAATGGCGCAGTGCCACCCGTGCCGATTGACGAGATGTCGAAGAGCGTATGTTCCAGGCCAACAGTCGCTCCGGTCTGGTCCCACGCCACAAAAGTCATCGTAGCAACCTCGTTCTGAGACGAAGCGAGGTATCGAATCTTGTCGCTCTGCAAAAGAAGCAGAACTGCACTGGTGGGACTCACACCAGTGATGTTAACCCAGACATTCGCCCCGGCCGAATACTGCCACGTTCCGGCACCTGTGAGTGAAGTGATCGCAATCCCTATTTGGGAACCCGAGTCACTGTCGGAGATGGCGCCACCAGCGATTGAGGCGACCGTGTGACCGGATGACGCCTGATTGAACGCGATAGTCCCCAGGGAAGGGGACCCAGGCGTGAGAACCGGAGCATCATTCTGTGGTGTGACGGTAATATTAAACGTCGTCGTTCCGATCGATCCTCCAAATCCATCGGACACTGTGAAACGGAATGTATCTGAAGTGGTTTCCGAGCCGTCATGCAGATACGCCAGGCGGTTGCTGTCGATATCTGCCTGCGTCCATGTGCCACCCGCGTTCAGGGCGGAGCCGTTGAGTGTCACCGATCCGTGCGATGGGGGCACTGTCAGCGTATATGTAACCTGACTCGCCGTGTTGTCGATGTCCGTCACTCTCAAATGTGACGTGTCGATTGTCGATGACGTTCCTTCGTTCAGCGTCAACACTGAATTTGTCGCCAGAACGGGTGGATCGTTGACACTGGCCACGTTGATGGTGACCGTCGCTTTCGCGGTACCTCCGGAATTCAGTGTGGAAACTTCAGAACCGGACAGAGTTCGCGAGAAGAACATCACCGAATCCAGTTGACCGTTGAAGAACCGGTTCGGATCCAGGTCAGCTCGCGCGCCCAAAAAGAGATTCCCCGTCGGGTCCATGGCGTCGCCACCGCTGGCCATCTGAGCCCGCGCAACGCCGTCAATGTACACCGTAGATCCGACGCCCGCCTTTACCGTCAGCACATACTGGTGCCACTGGTTATCGATCAGACCGAGTATAGCCGTATCGACGTCCAGACCGTTCAGATTGTCATCGTCGTTGGTATCGCTGAATCGGGTTCGGAGGATGTTTGCCGAACCGTCCGTGATTCCACTCTCGACAAGATAAACATTGAGCGCGTTGGCGGCATTGTAGGCGGCTCCGTGACTGTAGATGTATTGGTACCCGGTGCCACTGTTGTCCGCTACTTTGAACGAAAACGCGACGCTGAATTCATTCGTGTACGAGAAATCCGGAATCTGCACGAAATCGCTGGTCCCATTGAACTGCAGAGCGCTGCCAAGGTTGCCGGGAACTGTGGTTGCTCCGGTCACAGTGCCGTTGGCGGTGCCTGCCGAATCGGTGGCCGTGCCATCCAGTTTCCAGTAGTGGCTGAGGCCTGGAGTTGAGTCGATGGCCACATAACTGAACGTGTCACTGCCGTTGTAGTTTGCCACCGGCGTATACGTGAAGGCCCCGTTGGAACTCACCGAGACGGTTCCATGAGCAGCCTGTGTGTAGTCCAGCACCGAGATCGACTGACCATCCGGTTCGGTGTCGTTCGCCAGAACACCGGACGCAACCGGTACCGTCAGCGTCTGATCTTCCGTGGCCGCATAGCTGTCCGCGTTTGCAATCGCCAGTTCGTTAACATTGGTCACAGTCACAGTAATCGACTGGGTATCCGTCAGGCTGCCATCACTGACCATAACGGTGACGTTGTAGTTGTTGTCCGACCCGGAGTCCGTCGGCGATTCGTAATTCGGTGCGGCGGCAAACGATATAACGCCCGTGGAACTGTCAATTGTGAATTTCGCGGCATCAGCGCCACCCGAGACAGAGTACGTTAACGTCTGCGCCGGCAAATCGGAGTCCGTTGCGGTCACCGTCGTCACGGACGTTGAGTTTTCCGGAATGCTGATCGCCGCTGTCGCCCCACCTCCGTTTGACGTAATCACGGGCGCGGCGTTCGAGGCTGTAATTGATACTGTAGAGGTGGCCACATTACTCGTCAGGCTGCCATCACTGGCTGCGAACGTGATAGTGCGGGACGATCCCGTTGCCGGATTCTGCAGATTCCGGTAAGTAATCGTTCTGAGCACCTGCTGATAGTGTGCGATAGTGTCGGATCCGGTCAGCGAGAGAATGCCACTGTTGTAACTTGCCGTGATGCTTGTACCGCTCGTATTGGCCGCCAGGACTTCATTACTTCCGTTTTGAAGATTTGTGATCGTAACCGTAAGCGACTGCAGATTGACACTGTCCAGGTCCGATATTGTGGCGTCAGTGTCCGCGATGGTCACGGCCGCTCCGCCGCTGATGAACGTCGTCGAATAATCAGTTCCGCTGCTCCCCGAACTGTTGTTGGCATCCAAATCCAGGACTGGCGCGCCAAGATTCAACTGGCGTACAAAGACACCGGAGTTATCGATGTTCCCGGTCTGCGTTCCGTTGCCGCTCCACACCACGACGGCACTCGCCGACGTCGCCGCAGCGACTGACGCCATTCCCTGAGTCCCGGACGTTGATTCATTGACTGCGGTTTGTGGCAGAACCGCGGCCCCGGTTGCTGACCAGGTGCGGAGATAGATTCCTGTGCCGCTGGCATCGTTTCCGACATAGGTCACCGCAATGGAATCGTCTGCACCAATACTGACAGCGGGGGCAAAATACTGTGAACCCGTAGCGACCGCAGTCGCCAGCCCTTTGGCGCTACCGTCGTCATTGTAGCGCCTGATCCAGACGCCTTCGAACCCGGAGATTGCCGAAGTGTACACCGCAACGAAGTCGCCGTTGCTTTGCATCGCTACGACGGGATCCGTTTCCGGGGCGTTGAGCAAATTCAACGGATTGATATTTATTGCCGAGCCACGGGTGCTGCCATCCGCGTTGAATCGCTGAACATGAGGCTTGTTCCCTTGTTCCCACGCAATGACAAAGAGTCCGCTGTTGTTGATCGCCACTGAAGGATTATCGACATTACTTCCCGTGTCGACGGAAATCAGGCTTGTGCTCAGCGCCGATCCGGAGATGCTTCCGGTCGTGGTAAACGTTCGAGCAAAAACACCATCAACGGTTCCGATACTTTGCCAGGAAATGACGCCGGCACCGCTGGAATTCACCGCAATCGAAGGCGACGTCTGATCACCAGCGGTGTTGCCGCTGTTGACCAGCACATCCGTGGCGTCAATGGCAGTGCCATCGCTGTTGAAGCGACGCATGAAAATACCGCCGTTGTCACCGTCAGCGCCCTGGTTCCTGCTGGTCCAGACGACCGTAAAGCGACCGCTGGAATCGATCCCCACCGATGCCTGTTCCTGATCGTCGCTGATGGTCTGATTCACACGAATCTCACCTGTCAACGCTGTCCCGGTGGAATCATATTTGCGAGCATAAACTCCCCAGCCGTCTCCATCCTGATTAAGACTGGCCCATACAACAACGTACGTGCCATCTGTCGACAGAGCCACAGCGTTGTGACTTCCCGAAGCTTCGCCTACTGTTACCTGCGTGCTGCCTGTCGTTGTGTTGACGCGAAATTCTGCCTTATCCGTCAGCGTGATGTTCAGCAGATCGTTCCAGTTCTGACCCACCGTCGCTCGGAATGCCGTTGAGGTATTGATCGCGCCAACGGAATATTCGAGATTCCAGTTGCCGCCCAGGATCTCCGCCCCGGTTGCATCACTGCTGGCCTCCGCATCTGTCGCCGTGAGCTGGGCCAGAGCGTCCACAAAATCGCGACCGGTCGCGGTTTCAGCAACATCGCAGCCGTAAATCAGCAGATCAGCATCGTTTGTCAGGTTGTCCTGCCACGCCTGCAACTCCGGTGCATATTGACTGAGAGTCGACAGGTTCAGCACGGAGGAACCGAGCAGGATCTCACCGTCTTCGCCATGTGTCAGAAGATGGATTGCAGATGCATGTCCCAACTCTTCCAGCCTGTCCGAAATCTGCTGGATTCCATCGACTGCCGCGTCGAGGCGCAGAATTCGAAAATCGCGGTCACTACTGAGTAACTCGGCGAGTAGTGTGTCAGCATCCTGGACTCGTGAATCGATCACAATCAACTCAGGCCCGTCGGCAGCGACTGTCGAACTCACATCGCCTGCAGTCGAATCGCCGAATCCGGCGTTGTCTGCCTGCGTCGAGGAATAATCCTGTCCGACCGAATCACCCGCCTCATCTGCTGCCGTGTTCGCTGCGGGCGCGTCATTCAACAGGTCCGTAGAAAAAATGTCGGCAGTCGTCACGGCCACTTCAGCCACCATCGCCATCGGCGACGCACTCATTAGAATCCGGTCTTCCAGCTTCGAAATCTGCAGAGGCCTGACGCGCGCAAGATCCGCGCCGGCGGATGATACGTGTCCCAGAATGTAGAGCACCTCATCCAGTAACAACTGAACGCGACTTCCAGGCTTTCGGTGTTTTCGCTTCATAATTCGAACCTGTATCCACGCGCAGCACTGGCGCAACCTCGCACAATGCGGCAACGTAAACCTACACCATGCAATCAAAATGGGCAGAAATCCCTGGCACGATTCCGCATTTCACCCACCCGGCGATCTCTTTGCGATCGTTATCATCGACAGGAACGATATAAGCCTGAGATCAGTACATGGCGTCAATTCCGGGTAAGCCGGGATAATAGATCAG
>JAGQQS010000238.1 GCA_020426105.1 Planctomycetaceae bacterium | reverse complement strand
AAGCGACAACACCGCATCCACCGGCAAAGCTGTGACATCGGTCGAGACGGTGATGGACCAGCGCTCGCCTTGCTTTCCGGCGATTCGATAGCGGTCTTCGCCAAACCGCTCGTCCAGAACGCCCGTGATTCCACACGGCAATGTAAGCAAATTTCCGTTGTCCCCTTGTTGGGTCTCGTCGCTCAGACGCAGCGGGAACGGTGCACATTCGCCGTAGTCTGTTTTGAGGGAATACAGGAATGTTTCGGAGGCTGAATCGGCGGGAAACGTGACGCTGCGGTGGGTGGATTCCAGTTTCGATTGTCCGGTTGCGATCCCATAGCCCACGAATTCTACCTGCCGCGTCTCGCCTCGATGACCCGAGGTCGGAATGGCGGTGACAACCCGTGGCCCCGGCCGGATATTCAACTGGTAAACCATCGAGCGATCACCACGAAAATCGAGATCATAAATTTCTGCGGTGTACGGTTCGTTTTCAGTTGCTGAAAACGTCAGAGTCAAATCGTTGCCGGCCGAGTCTGCGGCATCGGATATGAGACGCCCGTTTCGGTCACGAATCTCAAGGACCGCGTTCAGCTGGGAACCGATCGCGCGTGCAATGACCGAACATGTGATGGGCTCTGAACGTTCTGCTTTGAACCGGTAACGATCGACTTCACGAATATGTTTAATCTGACCGGAAACACAGACAGGCAGAGTTTCAATTGACTGTGGCACAACCGGCACGTCACTTTCCGCGAGTGAGCCTGTTTCAGGGATGCTGGGAATATCACTTACGACAAATCGACCCGTTGCGGTCGCACCGTTTGCGTTTGCGGCCTGCCATTTCAGAATGCCGGGCGGAATGTCCGACGGAATGGTCAGACGTGCGCTGAATTCACGAGGTAGCGGTTCGGGAGCGCGGCGGGCTTTCTTTCCAAACCAATAAGGTGGTTCAGGAACGATCACCGGGCCAGGCGGGCCCAGAATCTCCAGCTGTACCCGAGGGTCATGCACAAACAACTGCATATCGGGCGTCCAGTCATATCCACCAAGTACAACCTCCACGCTTTGCCCGGCCTGGCCCCCAGGCGGGAACATATATCCGATCGAAGGCGGATGCTGCGCGACAACAGGTTGTGAGCATGCCAACACGATTAGCGTTGTGCACAGGAACGTTGATTTCATGGTGATGATTTCTAGATCAGCCCTCGAATCACTTCACCGCCATCCACAATCGGCACCGGTCGACCCAGAGGGCCGTAGTAGGTTCGATCGGGATCAATTCCCATCAGCACTGAAATTGTTCGCAGCAGATCGTTGACGCCAACCGGATTTCCGGTGGGTGCCGTGGCGTGTTTATCTGTCGCTCCGATCACCTGACCTGGTTTTGTACCGCCACCTGCGAACACAATTGTCTGCGCCATCGACCAGTGGTCTCGACCCGCCTGCGCATTAATGCGTGGTGTCCTGCCCATTTCCCCCATCATCACGACGAGAGTTTCATCCAGCAGGCCGCGTTGTTCAAGGTCTGAAACCAGAGCGCTGAAAGCACGATCGGCATAAGGGATCAAATCCGTTTTCAGACTGGGGAAGCAGTTAAAATGAACATCCCAACCGGGCGCATCTACTCCCACAAATCGGCAACCACCTTCGACCAGCCTTCTTGCCAGGAGCGCACATTGCCCCAGTTGCGTACGTCCATAGGCATCGCGGACCGTATCCGGTTCCGCATGAATATTGAAAGCCCTTCTGGCGTCTTCTGAGGTCGTCAGGCCGTAGGCTTTTTCATAGTAAGTCGACATCGCTCGGCCCTGAGCCTGGTTACGATCGCGTTCAAATTGATCGATCCCCGACAATAATTGTTTGCGGAGGCTGAGCCTGGTTTCAGAAATCCGGGACGGTGGCAGCAGATCTTTGACTTCGAAGTCCGGTTGAGTCGGATCGGCCTCGATTACAAACGGCGCATGTTCCGCGCCGTAAAAACCTGGTCCGCCGGCGGACATCGGATGCGGCAAATTGATGTAAGGCGGCAAAGAACCTCGCGGGCCCAGCGTCCTGGCCACGGCCGATCCGATCGATGGAAAGTATTCATTGTTCGGAATCGGGTTATCGCCATCCGCAAAAGTCGGACGACGGCCGGTCATGACGTAGTGGTAACCGGTCGAATGTCCGTTATCCGAATGACTGTGACTTCGCACGATCGTATACTTGTCAGCCATTTGAGCGCACAAGGGCAGCTGATCCGTCACAAAAATATCAGGGACGTTTGTACTGATTGTCCCGAAAGGGCCGCGAATTTCCGGGGGTGCGTCCGGTTTAGGATCCCACATATCCTGGTGTGGCGGCCCGCCCTCGAGGAACAGAAAAATGCACGACTTCGCCTTCGCCGCGATCGGGCTGGCAGCCATCGCCTGCAGTTCAAGAATGCGGGGCAGCGTCAGGCCACTGATCAACCCGCTGGCTCCCAGTCGCAAGGTATGCCGCCGTGAAAGCCCGCTGCAATTCGCATGAGATCGACCGAGTGATAATTGAAACATAGCTCCACTTCGCAGTCATCAATGATTGAACACGAACTCTTTGGAATTCAGAATTGCCCATAAGATGTCTTCTGTGGCCGCACGACGATCGGTCGTGGTGAACGCCTGCTGCATCAGTTCTTTTTCCGCGTCGGTTGGAAATCGCGACAGAGTGCTGAGGTACAATTCGTCAATGATTTCAGTGGGCGATTTTTCCGACGTCGCCAGTTTCCGCGCATGTCCATTGCGGTGGCCAATTTTGTCAAAGATCTCAGGTGAATTCAGCAGGTGCAGCGCCTGAGCGATACTGGGATCGTTGCTCCGTTCACATTCACACACAGTCGCTCGCACAGGTCGCCCAAAGATGCGAAAGAAATACGACGGCATGTGATTGTCCCAGATCTGAACGGCACGATACCCCACGGGCCATCCGTTAAATTCCTCCGGCACGCCGGTGCACTGACTGATCGCATCCAGCAGAACTTCAGCGGGCTGAGATTTCTGAATGAAATGTGAAAAATTCTGCTGATCGTCAATATTGGAGGGGAGTGACGTTGCGCTTAATTGATACACGCGGGAATTTAACAGCGTTCGCGTAAACGCCTTCATGTCATAGTTCAGGTCTTTCATGTGATCGGCCAAAGCATCCATCAAAGCAGGATTTGTCGGCGGATTAGTTTCGCGAATGTCGTCAATCGGTTCGACGAGGCCCCGGCCAAAATAATGTGACCACAATCGATTGGCAATTGCTTTGGAAAAGAAGGGATTTCCTGCAGAAATCATCCATTCAGCCAGCACACGACGACGATCAGTGACGTTTGAAAAATCGGCAGGACCTGCCCCCAGGGCCTGAGCAGATACAACTTCGCCGCTCCGTGGATGTGGCAGATCGCTGCCACCGTACGATACCACGGCCTGTTCGCCATTCGGGAGCGTCTTGAGTGACAAGCCTGTAAAGAAACCGGCGAGCCCCACGTAATCTGCCTGACTCCAGCGTTCCGACGGATGATGATGACATTGAGCGCACTCAATCCGAACTCCCAACAGCAGCTGGCTGACTGAACGAGCCGCTTCGTCCGGCTTGTTCAGGATTTTATAGAAAGATCCAGGCCCCTCGGCGGACGTGTTCCCCTGAACGGTCAACAGGTCGGTGGCAAATTCGCTGTACGGACGATTTTGTGCAAAACCGTTCCGCAACCAACGCTGTATCGCCACCGCACCCTGCGGAGAAATAGTCAGCTGGTCGGCTCGCAGCAGGTTGAGCCAGTGCATCGACCAATAGTCGCTGTATTCTTGGCGATTCAGAAGACTGTCAATCAGTCGAGAACGTTTGTCCGGTGAAGAATCGTTCAGAAAACTCCGCACCTCATCGGAATCCGGCAGCAGACCGATCGTGTCCAGAAATACGCGACGCATAAAAGTCGCGTCATCGCACAACGGACTTGGCTCAATGCCCAGCCTTTCGAGTTTGTCCCAGGCCAGTTTGTCGATGAAATTGTTTTCCGGCGGTCGCGTAAATCGGATTCCGGGATGCGGAAGCGTAATGCGACATGTTGCCATATGCCCAAGATGTCTGACGAGTATCGCCGCTTCGCCCGGAATCTGACTGGCCTGAATCAGACCGCGAGCATCCACATCCGCGATGGATGCCGCGTTGGATACGAATTCCGACTCGTTGGTAACGCAGCGGCGACGGCCCAAGGCATCGACGGTACTCACGCGAACCTGCTGTGAATCGCCGCCCAACAGGATCTGTTGCTGCGGCTCAATTTCGATCCTCACGATTTCGGTTGTCGGGTCATCCACCACATCGTACCGATCGTACCGCGCGCCTTCGGCAATCCACCGCAACAACCGACGATCACGATAACTGCCCGGGATAATTCGCTGACCGCCCCCGTGAGGAGTGCGCGCGGATGCTTTGAGATACAGCAAGCTGCTCTCCGGCGCCGCCACAGAAACGCGCCGGCCACGTCCTTCCAGCACCAGGGCCTCGAAGTCCGC
>JAGQQS010000237.1:17666-18021 GCA_020426105.1 Planctomycetaceae bacterium | reverse complement strand
AATCATTCCCGGTTGCAGTTTTTCAGGGCGATCGGCGCAGTTCGTCCTGCCTGTGAAACCCGGTCGTCTGCTAGAATTTGCCTGAACACAAGGCACCTGTTTCTCCCTGGGAACTTTTCCCGGGCGGTTAGCTTCAGCGGCGTGACAATGCCTCGTTTTGGACGGTTCCGGGCATTGAGAGACCTGCCGCTGGTTATTTGAACACGCTGTTTATTTGAACACAGTGAGATACAAAATGAAATTGACCGAGTTTGTGATTAAGGAAGCAATCCTCCCCTCGCTTAAAGCGACTTCAAAAGAGGAAGTCATCCGCGAAATGGTGGCCCATTTGCGGGCGTCCGGCGCGCTGAAAGCG
>JAGQQS010000237.1:0-17653 GCA_020426105.1 Planctomycetaceae bacterium | reverse complement strand
CGAAGATGCTGTCGTCGCGGCAATTCTGAAGCGTGAAGAACTTGGCTCCACCGGGATTGGCAACGGAGTGGCAGTTCCGCATACAAAACACGGATCGGTCGAGAAGCTGTCTGCAATGGTAGCAATTTCCCGCGGAGGGGTTGATTTTTCGAGCCTCGATGGTGAAGACGTTTTTATTCTGTTTCTGCTGGTTTCCCCACCGGACCGCCCGGGAGATCATTTGCGGGGGCTGGAGAACATTTCGCGACATTTGCGGAGTCAGGATTTTTGCAATTTTCTCAGGCAATCAGCGACCACTGCGGATATCTGGGACCTGCTGACCGAGGCCGATGACGGTGATCGCGACAGCTAGCATCACCGCATGACTGAATTTCTTAGGTGGGTGTCAGGAATTTAACTCCAGATTAAACCGACAGGGTGCTTGGCACAGTTGGATTGTGTCCCCCCTTTCAGAAGCCTGGAACGGCTGAAGGGAGACGAAAGATGGAGACAGCAGATACAATTTGCCGACAGGTCCGAGTGACCCCGGAAGATGGGCTGCACCTCAGGCCGCTGCAATTGCTGGTGCGGAAGGCATTGACATTCTCTTCCGCGATTACCCTGACATTTGATGGCCGCCGGGCTGACGTTAAGTCGGCGTTTGATCTGATGTTGCTCGCGGCTCCCACTGGTGCCATTCTGACACTCGAAACGTCTGGCCCGGATGCGACCGCCGCTGCAGATGCCATCTGTGAACTGTTCCAGACCGGTTTTGTGATATCTGGTTCAGAAGTGCACTGAGTTGTCGGGCGTCAGGGATCTCTTTAGACTGACCCTATGAAGGTTTATACAGGAATCGCCGTATCTCCAGGAGTCGTTTCCGGGCCCGTCCTGGTCCTGGGGTCGGAGAATTTCCGCATCCCCCGCAAATATGTGAGCCGCGACGCTATTGATGATGAAATTCATCGGTTTCGTGCTGCGCTGAATCACGTCTGCGATGACATCCGAAGCAACGAGCAACTGGTCTCCTCGCAGTTGGGCGCTCAGTACGGAGCCATCTTTTCGGCGCACCTGCAGATGGCTCAGGATCCCCGGTTAATCCGCGAAGTCGAAGCACTGATTCGGGAACAGACCCGATCCCCGGAATTTGCGGTGAGTCGGGTCCTTCGCAGCTTTGCAGAGCAAATGGAGCGATTGGGTGACCGATATTTGTCCGAACGCGCACTGGATATTTATGATCTGGAAAAACGGCTGTTGCAGCAGCTGCTGGGAGAAAGCCGCGAAGAACTGCGCAATCTGACCGAACCAGTCATCGTCCTGGCCCATGATTTGACGCCCAGCGAAACGGCAACGCTGAACACCAAATTCGTACTCGGATTCGCAACCGAAGTCGGTGGTCGGACGAGTCATACGGCGATTCTGGCGGGGGCTCTGGAGATCCCCGCGATCGTTGGACTTGGGCGTTGTCTGTCCGGTGTCTCCGGAGGTGAAACAGTCATTCTGGACGGAGACAGCGGGCGTGTCATTATCGATCCGGACCCGGAAACCGTGGAGCGGCTGCAGGACATGCAGGTTCGCAGCGAGAAAGTCCGGGCTCGCCTGGGACTGATGGAGGAATTGCCTGCTGAGACTCAGGACGGTCAGCGCGTGACCATTTATGGTAACATCGAATTTCCTGAAGAGGTGCGGCATTGCATCAAACGCGGTGCGGATGGAGTGGGCCTGTACCGGACCGAATTTCTGTTTCTGAGCGGAAATCGAGAACCGTCCGAATCTGACCACTACGAAGCCTACTGCCGCGTTGTGGCCGCGTGCGGCGATCGTCCTGTTGTGATCAGAACCCTCGATATCGGTGCCGACAAGGTTCCTCAGTTTCTGGAAGGGCAGTTCTCGGAAACCCAGAATCCGATGCTTGGCCTGCGAAGTATTCGCCTGAGTCTGCTCAATACCCCCATGTTCAAACGGCAGTTGCGTGCCATTCTCCGAGCGTCGGTCCATGGCAATGTGCGGGTGATGTTTCCCCTGATTTCAACACTGCTCGAGTTCCGTCAGGCCAAAATGATTCTGATGGATGTGATGGAAGACCTTGAAGACGAAGGAATTCCGTTCCAGCGGAATATTCAGATCGGCATGATGGTCGAAGTGCCATCGGCGGTGATTCTGGCAGAAGAATTCGCACGAGAAGTCGACTTCTTCTCGATTGGTACAAACGATCTTATCCAATACACTCTCGCGTGTGATCGTTCTGATCCTGCAGTCGCCAATCTGTATCGGTCAGGCGACCCGTCTATTCTGCGACTCATTCAGATGGTCCTTCGAGCCGCGGAAAAACATGGAAAATCTGTGACAGTCTGCGGTCAGATGAGTTCTGATCCGCGTTTTATACCGCTCTTGCTGGGAATGGGATTACGAAGTCTTAGCGCAACACCCCAGACGATTCCGCGACTAAAGGAAGTGGTCAGAAACCTTTCAATTTCTGAAGCCGTGCGGATCTCGCAGCACGCCTGTTCGCTGGATCTGGCTCGGGATGTTGAACACTATCTGCAGGGGGAACTTTCACGACTTTGTCCGGATTTGGTGGACACAGTTGGTTTTTAATTTTTAAGCATCTACCGGGGCTGACGACGTTCGTTAGCCCGATGAAGACAACGACGGTCAGACTCAAACTGACTCTCACAAACACACTAGAACGAATTCTGCGTCAATGAAAAAAGAAATGTTAATCAATGTCCTCCAGCCGGAGGAGAGCCGTATCGCGATTGTCGAAGACGGTGTTTTGGAAGAATTGTATGTCGAACGCAGCAGTGCTGAAAACTATGTCGGGAATATCTATAAGGGGCGAGTCGTCAACATCGAGCCCAGTATTCAGGCCGCATTCGTCGATTTTGGCGTGGGCCGCAACGGATTCCTGCATGTCAGCGATGTCGAGTACCAGTACTACAAGCATCTGGTGAAAGACGAAGTCGATGACGACGATGATGATCGTGAACCGCCCCGCGGTGGTCGTCCGCCAAAACATCTGAACGAAAGAAACGCACGCAACAAGCCTCCGATCCAGCGAATCTTCCAGCGTGGAAGTGAAGTCCTCGTGCAGGTGATCAAGGAAGGCATCGGCAATAAAGGCCCCACACTTTCCACATACATCTCGATTCCCGGACGGTATTTGGTCCTGATGCCCGGTCTGCAGCGGGTCGGTGTGAGTCGCAAGATTGACGACGAAAAAACCCGACGGCAGCTCCGACAGACCATGAAAGCGATTCAGCCCCCCGAGGGTCTGGGATTTATTATTCGCACCGCCGGTATCGATCGCGAAGAATCTGATCTCAAGCGGGACCTGAATTATCTGCTGAGGTTGTGGGAGACCATTGTGCTGCGGTTAAAGAAAACCGCGGCTCCCACAGATATCTACGAAGAAAGTGACATGATCATTCGCACCATTCGTGATATCTACACGAATGAGATCGATACCGTTCTGATTGATGAAGACGGTGCCTACGAACGCGCCCGCGAATTCATGAAAATCGTGATGCCGACTCACGTGAACTGCGTGAAACGTTACGAAGGCACCGAACCGTTGTTCAACAAGTATGGCATCGAAGAGGAAATCGCCCGAATCCAGGATCGTCATGTCCCCCTGCCAGGCGGCGGATCTTTGGTCATTGATCAGACGGAAGCCCTCGTGGCGATTGATGTCAATAGTGGCAGTTTCAGAGCCGACAATGATCCCGAACGCAGTGCGTATCAAATGAACCTAAAAGCTGCCGACGCCATTGCTCGCCAGATCCGTCTGCGGGATCTGGGTGGTGTGATCGTGAATGACTTTATCGATATGCGGGACGAACGGCATCGCCGAGGCGTAGAACACGCACTCCGGGAAGCCGTGGAACGCGACAGGGCTCGAACACGCGTGCTGCGCATCAGCCCCTTCGGCCTGATTGAAATGACACGCCAGCGAATCCGCCCGTCACTGCGACGCAGTGTCTACGAAAATTGCCCCGCGTGTAACGGCGTAGGTCAGGTGAAAACTGCGGAAAGCCTGTCAATTGAAGTGATGCGAATGGTAATGTCGTCGTCCGCCCACGAACAGGTCTCCCGGATTATGATCGAAGTCCACGATCGTGTCGGAAACTATCTGAACAATCGCAAACGCAAGGATCTCATTCGCATCGAAGATGAACACGAAGTGGAGATCGTAATCGTCGCCAAATCCGACGTTTGCCTCGAACACATGACCTTCCGCGCCGAAGATACGAATGGCCGGGAAGTGAATGTGGGCTGAAGTCAGTACCCTTCTTCCATTTTTCGAGGCAGTGTGAAACGCAGTATTTTGTAAATTCCTGTTCCCAAGTCGGAAACTTGCGCTAATTCCCGCTCGAACATTCTCAGTCTGGTCGTTACACTCCGCGATTCCATTGAACACGGGCGGTGGGATCTGTAAATTTGTACAGACACTGAAAGACGGTTTCCTGTGGTCTAAATTCTCTGTCGATGTTGGTTAAAGGTAGTTTCTCGATGTTTGCTGTGATCGTAGACGGAAATCGTCAGCATCGTGTTCAGGAAGGTTCGTTCCTTTCAGTAGATTATCGCAAGGAAGTCGAAGCAGGGGCGTCGATTACTTTTGATCAGGTGCTGCTTGCCAACGGCGGTGGTCCCAGTGTCATCGGTTCTCCGACAATCTCTGGTGCATCCGTGGTAGCGGAGGTTGTCATTGCCCAGGAGAAGGGACTGAAACTTGAAATTCAGAAGCTTCGTAAGCGCAAGAATTCCCGTTGTCATACTGGCCATCGCCAGAAGCACACGCGTGTGCAGATCAAGTCCATCACGGTTCCCGGCATACAGATCGTTGAGCAGCGAGCTGCCGAGTAGACCGCAGTGGATGTAATGTAATATGAATATTCAGCGAGACAGGTGAGAGCCTGTCTCGTTTTCTTTTGATTGTGCGATATGGTTATCACACTCATTGGATATCGCGGCAGTGGAAAATCAAGCATCGCGCCGCGTCTGGCACGTCGACTTGACTGGCACTGGATTGACAGTGATCGCGTGATCGAACAGCAGGCTGGCTGTTCGATTCGCACGATTTTCGAATCTGAAGGGGAGGCCGGATTCCGCCAGCGCGAATCCGCCGTTCTGGAGGAGCTATTGCAGCAGGATCGCCTGGTTCTGGCGAGTGGAGGCGGTGCGGTTCTGCTGGAGGAAAATCGCGTGCGCATGAAGGCTGCAGGGCCCGTGGTGTGGCTCCATACTTCTATCGAGGGACTCACAAAAAGACTCAGCCGCGACCGGGCTGGGGGCGAGAATCGTCCGAGTCTGACAGGTCACCCGATCGCAGAAGAAGTTGCCGAAGTCATGGCAATTCGCGAGCCACTCTATCGTGAATGTGCTTCAATTATTGTGGATTCGGAACGCGAATGGCCGGAACAGGTGGCGCGCAGGATTGCTCGCCAGGTCGGCCTGGCTCCCGGCGACCTTAACTCAGATGCTACAGATGCGGGAGGTAATCGTTGAACTACTTCGATTTGCCGCGTTTCTTTACTCTGCCTTTTCTGTTCATACTCGGCTTGTGTATTGGCAGCTTCCTGAATGTCTGCATCCACCGTTTTCCGTCGAAAGTCCGGTTGCGCGACCAGCTGAAGTCGCTGACGAGCCACGGCTCCGGCTGTCCCCGCTGCGCAGCGGCGATCCAGTGGCGTGACAATCTGCCATTGCTTGGATGGCTCCTGTTGGGGGGCAAATGCCGCAATTGCCAGCGTCCCATTTCACCACGTTACCCGTTGGTAGAGCTGCTGACTGGTGTGCTGTTTGTGGTCGTCTACCAGATGGAAATGCCTCCGGAATTCTGGGGTGACATCCGCCAGGCCGGCCTGCTGAGTGCTGAGGGACCACAAAATATTCAACCGCAAACTTCTCCCGCCGTGTGGCTGCATGTGCGTTACATGCTGCACATCGCCATGATCTGCTGCCTCATCGTGGCCACGTTTATTGACTTTGAATTGCGCATCATTCCCGATGGATGCACGCTGCCCATGATGTTGTTTGCGATCATCATCTCAACCTTCAGTGGCCAGACCTTTATTGTGCCATTGTGGTTTCAGGATGCCAGCGTTGCGAACACACTTCGCTCCATATCGCCAGACTGGCTGCGGCCGCTGCTGTTTTCATGGGATTGCCTGCCATTTGCAGTCCGGCATCCTCACGTTCATGGTTTTCTCGTCAGCATCGCAGGCCTCATCGTGGGTGGCGGTATGGTCTGGATGGTCCGTCTTGCCGGCTTCTGGGTCCTGCGGCAGGAAGCCATGGGATTTGGTGATGTTGTGCTGATGGGAATGATTGGGAGTGTCATCGGCTGGCAGCCGGTCACCGCAGTGTTCTTTCTGGCGCCGGTGCTCGCGATTTTCGCAGCCCTGCTGGCATGGATCACGCACCGGGACCGCGAAATCCCATACGGTCCATGGCTCAGCATGGCGACGCTCGCCATGCTCCTGGGCTGGCCGATTCTCTGGCCGCTGGCAGAACGCATTTTCGACATGGGGCCATTTGTGCCCCTCATGGGATTTTGCCTGTTTATATCCCTGATCGCGTGTCTGCAACTGATCCAGTTACTCAAAAAGCTGTTTGGATTCGTCGATAAGTCAGACAGCTCGACCTGCGACGGTGGCTGGTCATCGGCCGATCATCTGACCTACTACAACAGTGAGCGTCCCGATGATCAGACCGGCCAGTGGAACCAGCCCCGCTGGCCGGGCGGACGCGCCGGTCAGGGGCTTGCCAATTACCACCAATGGCGTTTCGGCAGTCGCGATTGACCGCATTGAGATGTGCCTCGCCTGCTTGAGTCCGTTGACGCCCGCCGCTCATTCGTTGGCTGGACCATCAATTATCCGCATCACTGTTGCTGATGACACGCCAGGCAGAAAACACTGTCGATCTGCTTGCGCTAATAACCCCTTGCTTTCCCGAATTCAGAATTTTCTGACGTTTCCCGCACAAGTTGCAGCAGCAGTTTATGAGCGTCGCGAAAACGCGGTGCCTGAGCCAGCGAGAGCAATACGTGACGGCGAGCCTCTTCTGGGTCGACTGACTGCAGCAGCGTCGCCATTCGAAAATGCAGACGTGCGGCGTCATCCCTCTGAATTTCCAGCAGACTGTTGAGCGCGCTTACGGCCACTTCGGTCCGACCAAGTGCCTCAGCTGCAGACGACGTACGGATCAACGCAGACGGCTGAAAAGGATCAATGGCAAAAATCGATTTCCCAAGTTCTACGACACTTTCCTGTTGTTTCTGAAGTTCACAAAGTTCCTGAAGACGCAGGGCCGCTTCAAGATCATCCGCCGAATATTGCAGATGTTCAGCGAGAATCTGCATTTCAAGGTCTGACTGGTTGTTCCGTTTGTAGACTTCCGCCAGCAGCCGACGAGGGCCGTTTGTGTTCCTGTCGTGAGGAACAAGATCAATCAGCTTCCTGAGCTCAGTTTCGGCGTCATCCAGACGTTCCTGCAGGATGAGCAGTGAGGAATGCATCAGCAAAGCCGGAAAATTCAGCGGATGCTGCTTCAGAAATTCCTCAACGGAGTTTAAGTCAGTAAGTTTTGCTGCAGTCAGCTCTTCCGTTTTAAACTCGACAGCACCCGCGTACTGCGCCGCGATGTCGCTGAGGTACGTCGCGAATGATGCTTCGAGTTCGTCGAGTCCGTCAGTGTGCCTGTCCAGAGCGTCGTTGATCTGGATACCATCATTCAGATCGGTCAGAATCGCATTGAGAGCGGGCACGCCGTGGAGGGTGACAAGATGTTCGACCAGCATTGACGATTCATAATACGCGAAATTAATATCATCCCCATCCTTCGCCGTCAGGAATGCGCGACTCAGTTCTGCAGCCGGTGTGACCCGGTCGTCGAGAATCCGGTCACGGAATCCGGAGTCCATGTGTTGCCCCCAGCGCGAATCGGCTCGCCGTTCTTCGAAGACTGAAATGCCTTCGCTCAGCCACCGCGGCATTCTGTTGCTCGTTTTCTGCAGCGTGATCACATGACAGAACTCGTGCCACAGAACCGACTCCCAGCTGCCCGGACTCTGTTTGCGCGTCACCGGACTGTTGGCAGTCACCACCTTTCCGAAACAAACCCCCAGAAAACCGGTAACATCCGGAACGCCAAATGTGCGAACCGCAAAGTCATCAACCCGGGGATAAATCTCCACATATACGGGAATCTGTGGCGTAAATTCATACCGCGCGGTCAGTTCCGTCCATGCCTGTTCCAGCAATTCGATTACCCGCGGGCCATACACCGCAGCTTCCTGCGTCTCCATGCGCACCTGAAAGTGTTCGCTCTTCAAGGTTGTGAATCGATTCAATGAATCTTTCAGCTGCAGCAAATTGAACAACGTCGTATTGTAGCCATCGGCTTTATAGGCGAGTTCAGCCTGTTCCCAGCCCTCTGCTTCCTGTCCAAGCCGCAACAGATCCTGCGCTAACTGAACACGGGCTTCAACGAATTCAGCGTCAGCCGCGAGTGACCTCCGCTGGGCCTCTGCGCCTTCAGCAAACCGATATTTCTGTGACAGTTTGCGTCCAATCAGGCAATCAACCTGAGGATCCGAAATTGAAAACTTCAGTGCCGCGACACGCGCTTGTTCGGCTGCCTCGGCATTGTTTCGCAGGTGCCAGATCACCGCTTGCAGAGCATGCGCTTCCGGCCGGTGTGGATTTACCGTCCATATTTGCTTCAGGGTTTCCTCGGCACCGGTATAATCTTCCGCATCAATTTGCTGCTCAGCGATTCTCAACAGAGCCGGTGCAAAGTTTGGATTGAGTTCCAGCGACTTCTGCAACAGCGTCGCGGCTTGTTCGCGGTCAGATGTGCGATAAGCTTCCGACAACAGAAAGGCGATATCCGCCTGGTCCGGCATCGTCTTTTCTGCCGTACTCAGCAACTCCGCAGCAAAAGCGACATCCCCTTTTTTTAACGCCAGCCGACCGGCCGCCAGAAATCCGTCCGGGTGATTGGCATAATTTCGCCGCGCGCGTTCGAAAAACCCTTCCTGCACCGCTTTTGCGTCAGCCCCGAGGGCCAATGCGATTTCGCCGAGCGCGACGAGATCTTCCGCATCGGTATACCGCCAGGCTGCACTGCCCACGAGCTTTTCTGTTTCGACGAGTGCCAGAGCAGCCTGTTCGCGTTTTCCATTCGCCAGGGCACATTTGTATTCCAGTAGTCGCAGACGAACACTCCAGGAAAAACGCTCAATTCCCGCCGCAATCGTTTCCAGCGTTTCTGGATATCTCCCAAGAGCCAATTCACTTTCGGCTTTCAGAATGGGCCATTCTTCACCGTAACTGCGATTTGCTATCGCCTCCGTTGTCGCTTTCAGACAGTCTTCGTATCGCCCCGCATGCAGCATCTCCGTGCAGGCCGCAACGGTTTCCGCAGCCGGGACGGGTGATGCTCCCTGTAACACAGTCAACAGGACGATCAGGCCGAAACACCGACGGTTTGGAATAAGAGACATAGAGTTAGCTTCACTACAACGAAAGACCGAATTCGGATCAGGAGTCAGCGTGTACATCGCAGCAGCGGAAGTCACACCTTTGACTCGTATTCTGGGTGACGTGCGTGCCCGCGGCGCAACACGCCTGACAATCAGATTCTGCTGCGATCTTTCCTCAATGAAATTTCCAAATGCCGTGTGACGCGGCAGATCGCGCAATTCACGACTCAATTATTCCAGATACAGGCACGGGTTACTCGCAAGGAGCAATTGACAGAAATCAGACCAGGCCCGATCTTCAACCGAATTGATTTCATGGGTGTAACTTTCTTCCTGATCCCGCACAAACTGCAGCGCATCATTGAGTTCCTCAGAGTCACATTCCCGCCCGACAGCCAGCACAAACGCCCGCCTGATTCGCGCCTCGGCGGAGTCGCCTCCCTCGCGAGCGATACGTTGAGCAAAACGTTGACCGCGCTTCACGGTGAATTCTGAGTTCAGCAGACTCAGCGACTGTAACGGCATGGTTGTTACCGGGCGGCGCGTACAGTTAAGAACCATCATGGGAGCATCAAAGACATTCAACATACTGAGTCCCTGACTGCGCCTTTGCTGAAGGTAGATCGAGCGTCGAAAAGCGCCTGGACGGTCTTCAGGAACAATCACTTCGGCAGCGCCGTTCCGAGTGGTCGCCACGTACGGACCTTCCATCGTCTGGTCCAGTTCTCCACTGATGGCCAGTTGTGCGTCCCGGATCGCCTCAGCGTCGAGGCGTCGCATCGGAAATCGCCACAATAGTCTGTTAGACGGATCGATTCCGGATCCGCTCAAGGTCGCGACGCTGGACTGACGATAGACGGCCGATCGCAGGATCAATCGATGCATGAATTTCAAGCTCCAGCCGGATTTGATAAATTCCTGCGCAAGCCAGTCCAGTAGTGCCTGATTCGACGGTTCCGCGCCGCTCATCCCAAGGTTCTCGGATGTGCTCACCAGCCCTGTCCCGAAGTGATGCTGCCAGATGCGATTGACCTGAACCCGTGCCATGAGTGACGCTGCTCTCGAATTGGGTTTTGTCACCCAATTCGCCCATGCCAGTCGCCGTCCGGTGGAGGGAAAATTGCCGGACAGCCGCGAAATCGGCATCGGATTGTGCTCATCGTCCAATGCGCTGATTGGGGCAGGCTGAACTTTCTCCCGAGGATGTGAATATTCGCCCCGCTCAAGCAAATACACATCCGGTGGTTCGGCCGTCGCATCGGTGACCCACGCAATTCGGCCTGGTTCCGCAGCCTGAAGTTTTGGGATTTCGTCAGCGACCGCCTTAATTTCGACCTGCCGTCGCTGCTGTTCCGATCGATACGCCTCAACTTCGGATTGCTGGCCAGGCGTGTCGGCGGTCGGCGGCGCATTCGAAGTTTCTATGACAACGTTGTCAACCCGAAAACTGCGGCCGCAGCAGTATGCGAATCCAAAACTGCCATTCGGCAGATCTTCCGCAAGCAAATCAACATGCGGTCCTTCCGGCAGATCATCCACAAGATGCTGCAGCCGAAACTTGTGGTCTGACGTATGCGTAATTCGCACTCCAAATGAATGGCCTGGCACATAGCCTTCCAGCCCGATACTGCCTGCATGTCGTGATGTGGAGCCTGGGTAATCCACATGCACAACAGCACCGCCTGCCGGATTGCCATCGATCAAAATGTTTCCGCCGGGTGTGCTGCTGTTGTTGTCGAAATCATGCAGTGCAATACCGTAAGCGATACGTGCGGCGGGCGATTCGCTGTCGTAAACCCTGTGATCCAGCAAAGCAAAGCTGGCCTGTATCCACTGTCCTTCCGCGTCCGGTGTCCAGTCAAATGTCTGCTGCGTTGACAACCATTTGTCGCCGCTCGGACCGCCTTCAATAATTTTTAATTGCTCCTCGGCACACAACGCGGCCGGCAAAGAAGTGGCTGTTGTTTGGGCCCCGGTAAGTACTGTCACTGCGGCGACACCGGCAGGACCGTCATCGCCTGGAATTCTGTTCGACCATTGCTCCAGGAATCGTTGATCATCCGCAAAATCCGTTTCGAAAAGAACGAAGTCAGGCCGCCGGTTCTGCTGCACCCACTGGCGATACTCCGCCTGCAATTCACTCAGCCGAGACTTTGCTCCAGCAATCTTCGCCTGCCATGTCTCGTATTCGCCGGATTGGCTGGCGAACGTATAGCGATCATTGGGCTTCACCCATTTTTCGGGGTTGTATGCCGGAAACAGGACCGATTGGAATTGATAGAAATCTGCCTGCGTCAGTGGTTCAAACTTGTGATCGTGACACTTGGCGCATTGAAATGTCAGTCCCAGCAGTGACGAAGCAATAATCTGCTGAGATGATTCCAGAGCGGTATACCGATCGATCCGGACTTCATCAGGATTGCCGTCACTCTCACCGGAACCATCCTGTCCATTCCGCAGGTAATGCGTCGCGATCAGCATGTCGATCATTTCAGGAGTCGCCGAATGCCGGTGCTGTTCAGGAATAAACCCAGCCATTTCATCGCCGGCAATCTGTTCTCTGACAAACCGATCAAACGGTTTGTCTGCATTAATCGACCGCACCACGTAATCACGGTAGCGGTACGCCAGTGGCCGATCGGAATCCGCGTTAAAATAGCCGTTGGAATCAGCGTAGCCAGCAGCATCCAGCCAGTGTCGGCCCCAACGGATTCCGTATTGCGGTGATGCGAGATAGTGGTCAATGAGTGCCACAACAGCATCATCGCCCGTGTCTTCGAGGAAACTCGTGATTTCGTCAGGCGTCGGAGGCAACCCCGTGAGCGTAAAACTAATTCGACGGATAAGAGTACGACGATCGGTCTCAGCACTCATTCCCAATCCTGCTTTTTGCAGCTCAGCCTGAACGAACTGATCGATCGGTGTGTGGCACGTGTCCGGTGCCGCCACCGCGGGAGGTTCAACAGTTCTCAGACGAGTGAACGCCCAATGTTCGTCCTGCTGCATCAACTCTGCTTCTGCATTGCTAGACGGCAACCCCTTCGCTCCCTGAGCAATCCAGTCGTGCAGGATCTTCTTTTCCGGCCCGCTCAGCGGCGTGTCTGGTGGCATTTCGTCCTGTTCGACTCTCGTCCAGAGCAAACTTTGTGAAGGTTCCGAAGGGACGACCGCGAGGCCGTTTTCTCCACCTTTCCAGATGCGTACAGCGGAATGCAGTTGTAACTGCCCTTCTTTTTTTGAAACTCCATGGCACTTGAAGCAGTGGCGTTTCAGAATGGGCTGCACCTGGGACTCAAGCGAGACGGCCAATTCGTTTGTCGGTTCCTGAGCAGTCGCAATCGAAAGACCAGCCAGCGTCACAGACAGCAAACTGCTGATAAGTGCCAGTTGTCGCAGCTGGGTGACCCAGCCGATTTCGATCGACGAATCTCGCATGAACACGCTCATAATGACTCCGAGCCGTGTGACAACTTCGAACAGGTGGGAACGCCGCGCCGGTTGTTTTTGATTACGACGTTTTCGAAGCGGGGGAAAACAGAACTGCCGGAAGCACGGCTCATCCCCAAGCATACTGATTACCTGCATGGAAACAAGCGATTCTTTGACTCAAAGATCACCAACGGATCCTCTCGCGTGCAAACGGAATTTTAGCCAAGCAAACACTGTTTTGCCAATTTGCTGGTAACCTGACGTGTTTGGATGGACAGCGTTGTCAGCCGGATATCCATCAACTGTATCCAGATCAAGCTCTGTTGGAATAATGAAGATCCTTTCGGGCTCACGCTCACGGAATTGCCTGATTTGACGTTCAACCAGTCGATGTTGAATAGTCTTCCATCCCGCACGAGAATAGCGCCCCTGATAATTCGCCACAAATGCTTCATCGCGGGAGTTTCCGGGCGTCGTTAGACACACTCCAATGTCAGCATCGGGAGCCGCTCTGCAAAACTCTGCCAACAACTTTTCAGCCTGTTCAAACATCCCGTCCATTTGAGCATCCAATAAAGTTGCGTCGGCGGCGTCAAATCCGAAACAATCATTGATTCCGAGCTTTACGATAATGAAATCCGGGCGAGTCCCGGCGCAATGTTCATCAAAATATCGAGGCACATTCAGCCCTGGTTTTCCTTCAACCGCCGGAAAGACAAAAGGACTGCTGCGGCCGGGGACTGAGGCGTCGGCTGCAAATCGCTCGTTGAAGGCGGCCCACGTCCACCCACCGTAACCTTCATGCGCCACATGGGCCGCAGCCCCTGCTGGTTTGTGAGTTCCAAGCATTGTCCAGGCTGGATTTCCAGGACCGTCAAGTAGCCTTGCAATTTCGTTCGGATATACAGAAGCATGCGTCAGGCTGTCGCCAACAATCAGCAGGTTAATCTCTTTGCCGGAGCCTGCGTCTGCCGGCACAATCGTCAGTTTGGACGTCGCGGATTCCACAACGTTGCGGTCCACATCTTTGACGTGGATTGTCAGTGGCACTGATCCCACATCAGCCTCTCTGGCCGTAAGCGACCAACGCGCGGAATCGGAATGTCCCAGCGGACAGTCTACTTCGAAGGACAGCTTGCTGTCAGGTACTGCCAAAACGACATTGGAAAAATAAATGTTCGATTCGACATCGGGCACCGCATAGAACTCCGGTGGCAAAACAAGATGTATCGTTCGTACATCATCCGACGCGGCGAGCCCGGACGTCATGAGCCAACAGACAAGCAAGCTCTGCATCAGGCTTGAGGAAATCGCATTCAACATTGATAGTCCTTTGACAATGAATCCGCTTCGTGAGCAGGAAATACAACGGTCGGTGTTCGCCCCCCTGGTAACAGTATCCTGCTCAGCACCTGCGCCAATGTAGCAAGTGACGATCCGAATACCGTTGAATAACTACGCGGCAAGATGAATAGATGTAGTAAGCGTGAAGGCGATGGGCGCGTAAGAGTGTGCGATTAAAGTACCATACACTTGAATTAAGTCGTATTCGCCAATCAGAGTCTGTTTGTTCGTCTGTTTTTATCCGCCAGCAGCAGTCAAATCATCCTGGTCGGGTACTCCGATGTACGGCAGATGCCTGAATTCATCGTTGAAATCCAGCCCATAGCCCACAACAAATTCATCGGGAATCTTAAAGCCAAAATAATCGGGAACCAGATCAACGGCTGTGCGTTCAGTTTTCCAGAGCAGGACTGCGGATCTGACGGAATTCGGTTCGAATCCTTTCACAGCTTCATACAATCCCTCCATCGTATGTCCCGTGTCGAAAATATCATCAAGGATTACAACATCGCGGCCCTTGAGATCCGGGACAAGACTGCTGTTCACGGAAAGCACTCCGGGCGACGTTCGCGTCCCACCGTAACTGGAGGCTGAAATCAGGGCGACACGCAACGGAACACTGGTCGCACGAATCAGGTCGGCCAACAGCACAACGCTGCCTGTGAGGACTCCCAGAATCGTCAGCGGCCGTCCGGCATATTCACGGCTGAGCTGCGCCCCGAGTTCGGTCACGCGGTCGCGAATTGTCACTTCACTGATCAGAATCTTCATCGGGGACACGGCCTCACGGGCGCCAACGGCACAGACTTACTTTTACAGAACAGTTTACTTCGTTCATCACATCCCCATCGGGCGGCATTCACGGCCCGATTCTCATGCGTTTCAGGAGTGCCGCATGCCGGGACCTAAAGTCAGCAATGCGATTATATTGGATGAAACAGCAGTCAGGTGTCATCACGGCTGTAAATATTTCACGGCGCCGGAAAAAAGACTCCGTGGCTGCGTCGCACCGAGAGTGCTCGAGCTGGACGGAAGAACAGCGACGCGTCTTGAATTAAAGCCGAGCTTCTAACCGGCTGCATTCCCGCCAAATCACCAATCCGACCATCAAAGATGAACTCATAAAAGGATGAACTAATATTTGCATCCTGATTAAGGTCGAATTACCATCTGGTGAACAGTTGTTTCGTGCGGGGTTATTCTTTTTCGCGTTGGACGACATCAATGCCTTCCCTATGGAAAACCGGGCCATTATTCGAATGCATCTCATCGATTCTGGGCAGCCGCCGGTCACGAGCCCAGCGATTTTGGAGTTGGCGTAATTCGGTCGCAGAACAGCTTGAAGCGCGCTGGCTGCTAACCGTCGAAGTCCCTCCGCTGCTGGACATCAATCAGGGACTTCATGTGGACACGAATCGTGAATCCGGAATCCCATTTTTCGTTTCCGTTGGTGAGGCGACATTCTTTACCACGAACGAGGGAATAGCCACGATCGGCAATGAGTTATGGAGGACGGATGGAACAACGGTTGGGACGGTGCTGGTCAAAGACATTTTTCCGGGAGTCGGCAGCAGCTACATCGAAGCCATGGTAAACGTCAATGGTGTGCTTTATTTCACAGCCGACCATCCTGAATTCGGCACGGAACTCTGGAGGAGTGACGGGACGTCGGATGGCACTGTGATCGTGAAGGACATCAATCCGGGCTCCGGTGCCTCGGATCCAAGGGGGCTTGTGAATCTGAACGGAACGCTTTTCTTCAGCGCGAATGATGGCACTGACGGGCATGAACTCTGGAAGAGCGATGGCACGGCGGCGGGCACTGAGCAGGTTCTGGAGATCCGGCCGGGGGGCAATGGATCCCAGCCGCGGAGCCTGACGAATATCAGCGGGACGCTCTACTTTGTGGCGAATGACGGCACCACTGGTTCTGAATTGTGGAAGAGCGATGGAACAGCAGCAGGAACGTTGCTGGTCAAAGACATTGACACAGGCCCGGACAGTTCGAACTGTTCGAATTTGACGAATGTCGGCGGCACACTGTTTTTCACCGCTGACGACGGTGTCCATGGTCAGGAACTCTGGAAAAGTAATGGGACACCGGAAGGCACAGTTCTGGTCTCCGATATCGTGTCTGGCCCCGGTTCACCACAACTGCGCTACCTGACGGATATCGGGGGAACAGTTTATTTTACGGCAAATGATGGCATGTTCGGCCGCGAGCTATGGAAGTCTGACGGGACGGCCACTGGTACCAGCATCGTCCGGAATATTCGAGCAAGTGGCGGTTCTTACCCGCGCTATTTGACCAACGTCAACGGAATATTGTTTTTCACCGCGAACGACAATACCCACGGGAGTGAACTCTGGAAAACTAATGGCAGCGAGGAAGGCACTTCTATGGTCTTCGATATCGCGTCAAATGCCTCAAATGCCTATGAACCTGGTCCTGCCCGCCTGGTCAACGTCAACGGCACATTGTTTTTCTCAGCCTCCGAAACAGGAACTGGACGCGAACTGTGGAAGAGTAACGGGACGGCGACGGGAACGGTCCTGGTCCGCGACATCTGGCCGGGACGCTTTGGGTCCGGCCCCAATTCAACCGCGAATGGCAACGGCAGGTTGTTTTTTGAGGCAGATGACGGCCTGCATGGCCGAGAACTGTGGACAAGTGACGGGACGGTCGCTGGCACGGTATTGGTGAAAGACCTGGCTGGCGGTACCGGCGGTGCCTATGTCGAGTATTCGACTCCTTTTAAAGGAAAAATTTTTTTCACGGCTTTTGATCCGATTCATGGTTATGAGCTCTGGATGAGCGACGGCACCAAAGCCGGGACTGCTCTGGTCAAAGATATCGTTCCGGGACCGGATGGGGCTTATCCGACAGAGCTCACCGTTGCCGGCGAATATCTGTACTTCGTGGCACGGGATGACCTGTATGGATATGAAGTATGGCGCACTGATGGAACCGCAGAAGGGACGGTGATGGTTAAGGATCTTCTTCCCGGCAACGCCTTCTCCATACCTCACGGTCTCACGGAATTTAACGGCGTGCTCTACTTCGCAGCCAATGACGGAACCCATGGTTCAGAACTCTGGAAAACCGATGGCACGGCAGCTGGCACGGTAATGGTGCGGGACCTGACGCCCGGTCCAGGTGACGCTAATCTCCGTTATCTCACCAATGTAAACGGTCGCCTGTATTTCACGATGTCCGGTGATTACGGCAACCCGGCTTTTCATTCGCTCTGGACGACCGACGGAACGACCGACGGAACCGTACCTGTTCGCGATATCGCCGATGGTGCAGATCCGAAAGGATTACGTTCTCTGACGCCCGTCGGTGACATCCTGTACTTCACGGCCTATGACGATGTTCATGGGAGAGAACTCTGGAAAAGCGACGGCACG
>JAGQQS010000236.1 GCA_020426105.1 Planctomycetaceae bacterium | reverse complement strand
AAAAACTCACGGAACGGCTTGTGGCGCAGTTTGAAGGCTACGAACCATTGCCCGGTCGAAAGCTGAATGGCAAACTGACTCTGGGCGAAAATATTGCAGACCTTAGCGGGATGGCCATCGCCTATAAAGCCTATCGCATGTCACTCGGTGGCAAACCCGGTCCGGTCATCGACGGATACACCTCGGCACAGCGATTCTTCCTCAGCTGGGCTCAGATCTGGCGCCGCAAATACCGTGACGATGAACTTATTCGACGACTGGTGATCGATCCCCATTCACCGTCCAGTTTCCGAGCGAATGGTCCGATTTCAAATCTTGACGCGTTTTACGAAGCCTTTGATGTGCAGCCGGGAGATAAGTTATACAAGCCAAAGGCAGACCGGATTCAGATTTGGTAGAGTGTGTGGTCCCCGATTCTTCGGCCAGAGGAATGTCTTTTACCGCAGGATGCGTGAAGCAAAACAGAACGCACCCGCACAGCAGCGGATAAGATCACAGTGTGTTGCGCTGATCCCCCTCACTCCCTGCTTCAATTCGTTTGGAGTTCTCTATGCGACAATTAGTATCAGGATTTGCAGCCATACTGCTGACCACGGCGATCACATGCGCCGTCCGTGCTGATGAGACGTCAGAGGCGATCGCCGTACTGCGGGACGTGCAGCCGGGATCGACAGACTCGGCCGCAGCCCGAGCCGCCGTGCAAAAACTAACAACCGGAGGCGCGCAGACTCTGATGCCACTGTTGCACGGCTTTCGCCAGGCGACTCCACTGGCCGCCAACTGGCTCAGAAATGCGTTTGAGCAGCTGGTGGAGGCTGAAACCAAAGCGGGGCACAAATTGCCTCAACAGGAACTCGAAGCATTTGTAGGTGATCAGGAACAGTCACCGCAGGCGCGACGCCTGGTCTACGAAACGCTCAAACGCACCGATCCCGGGATCGAAGATCGTTTGATTCCCGGTATGCTGCTTGACTCCAGTGCGGAATTCCGCCGCGATGCGGTGGCGCGGCTGATCACCGAAGCAGCCGGAATGTCTGACGCTGCCAAGGCGACGACGCTGTACCGCAAGGCAATCAGCGGAGCCGTACACGAAGATCAGGTGAAGACCATCGCCGAAGCGCTCCGCAAAAACAACGAAACGATTGATGTGCAAAAACACTTCGGCTTTCTGCCTGAGTGGTCAATCGTCGGACCCTTCGACAACAAAGACGAAAAAGGTTTTGCCGTTGCCTATGGTCCGGAACTTGAAGTCGCCACGGCGAAAATGCCCGATCTGCAGGCAGAATATGACGGGCAGTCCGGCAAAGTTCGCTGGCAGCCAATCGCCACGACCGACGATTATGGTATGATCGACATCGCAAAACAGATTGAAAACTACAAAGGTTCGCTCATGTATGCAGTCACGACATGGACCAGCGATAAAGAGCAGCAGGTTGAGATCCGTCTGGGAACGCCGAACTCATGGAAGTTATGGGTCAATGGTGAACTGGTATTTGAACGGGAGGAGTACCATCGCAGCTGCAAACTGGACCAGTATCGCGTCCCGGTGACCCTGAAATCCGGTCCGAACCAGTTAATGTTCAAAGTCTGCCAGAATGAAATGACGCAGGACTGGGCGCAGCGTTATCAGTTTCAGATGCGAATCTGTGACAGTACCGGTTCTGCTATTCTGCCTGCGAAACGTACCGCTCGACACGCTGCAAATCCAGGAGTTCAATGATGCGATTGAGAATCATGTTTATGCTCCTGGCCACAGGTGCTGCTTCATCACTGATCGCTGCGGACTGGCGACAGTTTCGCGGCAACGCTGCGAATTCGGTCGCTGTCGGGGAGTCGCTTCCGACGGAATTAAGCGGCGATACGATTGCCTGGAAGGCCAGCCTCCCCGGCCGCGGTCTTTCGGGGCCGATCGTCGTCGGCGAACAGGTCTTTGTTTCTGCCAGTTCCGGCTATACCCAGGACCGGCTGCACGTCATCAGCATCAATGCGGCCGATGGCAGCACGCAATGGGAACGCCAGTTTATTGCCACCGGACGAACTCTGACACACGAAACCATGTGCAACGCCACGCCGACCATGGCCAGCGATGGTCAGCGGGTGTTTGCGTTCTTTTCCAGCAACGATTTGATTTGTCTGGACCTTGCCGGCAATCTGCAGTGGTTTCGCGGCTTCGGCAGTGAGTTCCCGAATGCCAGCAACAGCCTTGGAATGTCGTCCTCACCCGTCATTGTGGGCAAGACGGTCGTGGTTCAGGTGGAAAGTGATGCGGAGGCATTCGCCTGCGGAGTAGACGTCGAATCGGGTGTCACGCTCTGGCAGATTGATCGGCCGCATGCGGCAAACTGGACATCGCCTTCAATCCTGCCCGCGACGAATGACACACCGGAGCTGGTGCTGCTGCAGTCGTCAAAAGGACTGGCGGCCGTTGATCCGACATCAGGCACGATCGTCTGGAATTTCGACAAGGGTGCTTCAACCATTCCTTCTTCAACCGTCGATTCCGGTTCCATCGTCATTCCGTCAAACGGACTCACGGCGATCCGACCGGCAACCGGCAATACATTTGAACAGTTATGGAATGCGTCGAGTATCAGTCCTGGCACCTCAAGTCCCGTCGTGGTGGACGGGATGGCGTTTGTGCTGAACAGTGCGGGTGTGTTGACTGCCGGCGAAACGACGTCCGGAGAACGACTCTGGCAGCTGCGGCTTCGCGGCAAATTCAGCAGCACGCCGATTGCTGCCAATGGCTATCTGTATTTGTTCAATGAAGACGGGAATGCGTTTGTTGTCAAACCAGAAAAAGACAAAGGCACAATCGTGTCGGAACTGGACCTTGCGGAGAAAATTCTTTGCAGTCCGGGAGCTGCTGATGGTGCCCTGTATGTTCGCAGTGATGAACATCTTTTCAAGTTCTCGAAACGGCACCAGGGCCGACTCTCAACAGAATAAATCATGTCGGCACCCTATCTTTATTCGCGCGCGTCATCGGCTGATCGTACCGTGGCGGATCCGCGAGCAGCCTATCAGTCGCGAATTGACGAAGTTGCTGCCCGCGAACGAAAGTTGACGCGGCGTGATCTGCGCTTCGTGCGCTTCCGAATCGCCGCGTTCGTTCTATCGCTGGGGCTGATCACACTGTGTCTGGGTGATCCCGAACATGTTTCATGGTGGTGGCTCACGATTCCGGCCATCGCGTTTTTCAGTCTATTGCCGTTTCATCAGGTCTGCGTCAGAAAGCTCAAGCGGGCGCGGGCGATTAGTGCATTTCATGCCAGTCGGCTGCGCAGACTGGATCGCGAATTCGGCGCGGACGTTTCCGACGGGGCTGAATTTCTGAATGACCTTCATCCGTGGACTCAGGATCTCGACGTCTTCGGTGCCGGCTCACTCTTCCAGTTGCTGAACGAATGCCGCACGCAACCGGGCCGCCGTAAACTGGCAGAATGGATGCAGACGGTCTGCGACGGAGACGTGATCCGCCTGCGTCAGGCCCGCGCTCAGGGCCTGAAGAACGAACTGGCGCTCCGGGAATCACTGGCCTGCATTCCGGACTCGGCGCAATGGGCCACAGCGGAGCGGCTGCTGATGGAGTGGGTTTATGAAGCACCACAACCGATGCCCTGGTGGATCGTGGTCTGGTCGCTGCTGATCGGAGTGCTGGCGATTCCCGTCATCGCAATGGTGCTGACGGACACATTGCCCCTGAAGGCACTCATGATTGTGATTCTGCTGCAGGCACCTGCCATTGCATTGACACGACGACAGATTCGCACGGTTGCCATGCAAATGGACAATGTCGACTCGGCTCTGCGTCAGTTTGGAGCCGTGATCGGTGTGTTTGAACGTCACTCCGTTGAAGAGCCTGCGATCCGGGATCTGCAAAATCGCTTTCACTCCGAATCTGAAACAGCTTCTCAGGCGATCCGACGCCTCGGTCAACTGACAAAATGGCTCAACGACGCCACACGCAATCAGTTCTTCGCGCCCATTGCCTGGGCCTGCGGCCTGTTCGTGTTGCTGACCTTCCTGCTGGAACGCTGGCGGCAGAAACACGGACGTGATGTGGCCGACTGGCTGGAAACCACCGCCTGTCTCGAAGCATCGCTCTCGGTCGCAGGCTATTCGTTTGACCATCCCGACGATTGCCTGCCGGACATCTCAGATACCCATCCGGAACTAATTGCCGAACAGCTCGGCCATCCGCTGCTGAAAGAATCGGCCTGTGTCCGTAACAGTGTTTCACTCACCGCTGAAAAGCCCCTGCTGCTGATCAGCGGTTCCAATATGTCCGGCAAAAGCACGTTTTTGCGCAGCCTTGGCTCAAGTGTCGTCCTGACGTTATGCGGTTCTGTGGTCAGAGCAAAAAGTTTTCGAACGTATCCGTTTCAGGTCGCCACCGCCATGCGCGTCAGTGACTCGCTCCAGGAAGGACGCTCTTTGTTCTTCACTGTTGTCCGCCGCCTGAAGACCGTCGTCGATCTGACGGAGCAGCCGAGGATTGTGCTGTTTCTCCTCGACGAAATCCTGAATGGCACAAACTCGCACGACCGCCGTCGCGGGGCAGAAGCTGTGATTCGATCCCTCGTCGCCCGCAAAGCACTGGGTATTGTGACGACACATGATCTCGCACTGACACAAATTGCCGACTCAATGTCCGATCAGGCCGTGAACAAACATTTCGAAGACCGAATCACTGACGGGCAGATGACATTTGATTATACACTTCGCGATGGCGTCGTCGAACGCAGCAACGCAATTGCCCTGATGCGGATGCTGGGCCTCGATGTGTAGCATAGCCAGGCAACGCCGCTAACGATTTGCCGTCATTCAGTTACCGGATCGAGGCACCGATTCATCCATGTCGTCGTAACGGCAGACATAATCCGGCTGCTGGGAGCGAATTTTTTCTTCTTCGAAAGCCGCCAGCACGGCTTTCTCAATCTGATCCCGGCAAGTCGCGTTGATGGGATGAGCGATGTCGGCAAACATCCGGCTCCGTGCTCCCTGAGGATCCACCTCGGGAGCCGGGGGCAACGGTGCGCCGCAATGGGAACAATAGCGAGCCCGTACCTCATTTTTGGCAGAACATCGCGCACATTTCTCGGTCAACTTGCGACTGGGCATTGCCACGAAGTAGCCGCGTTGCCCCTGTATTATCTTTAAATCCCGCACGACAAAGGCTCCATCCAGAGTGATCGAACAGAAAGCCCGCAGGCGATCATCAACGTCGGAAACAAGCTTGATACGAACTTCAGTGATTTCCACAAAAAATCTGCCTTCGTGTCGGTCGAACAACACCATCGACGGTTTGCTTCACTCGGCCCAGAGCAAAACACCGCGCGGCACGCGACCAGTATCGTTCGAACTATGTCGTGGCCTCTAAACGATGTCAACCCGCTTGAATTCAACTTTCGTTCCCAGTGCCCCTTCAGTAATTGGTATAATCCCCCCCGGGCGAAGTCAATTGTCATCGCACAAATGTCGGGAAACCGCCATCCACTGAATACAAAGTGCATCACATGCTGCACGACGCATTCAGACATACAATCTTTCATGTGGCACAACGGATTCTTGATCCCTGTCCCCGTTTCGCCGACGCGACATCTGAAATCACCATCATCGAGAATGGAAACAAACGATGACTGTAGTAATCAGCGCCGCAACACCCGACGATGTCGCTCTTGATTCAGCCAACCGGCCTTGCCAGATTCGCATGGGCGAGACCGGGCGCATGGCACCTGTGCGTCTCATCGAGAGTTGACGGCTAAACGTAGCCGTCTCGCTCCGCCGA
>JAGQQS010000235.1 GCA_020426105.1 Planctomycetaceae bacterium | reverse complement strand
ATGAAGAACCCATGTTCGACGGACATTGCCCCCGCATCGATCCATTGGCGGATGGCGGCGTCGGTATTGGCGTGGATCGCGACATATGTATTCCAAGTCCTGGCCACATCGCAGACGGCCTTCGCTTCCTCGAACGTGTATTCCGTGACATCGAGCGGATCATAGAGCGAGCTGACGCCGCCGCCCGCATGGGCCTTGATCTGGGTCGCTCCCATGCGCAGCGCCTCGCGGGTTCGCTTCATCACTTCCGGCACTCCATCGGCGATCAACGTGTGTCCCACCCGCTGTGTATAGTCCAGCGGGGTTCCCGGATTCTCCGGCACGTCGTTCGGGCCGCGAAAGTCGCCGTGTCCGGAAGTTTGGCCGATATACGGGCCGCAAGGATAAACACGAGGGCCAGCAACCAAACCTCGGTCCGTGGCGTGCTTGACCGGAAAGACATTACCACCGACATCCCGCACAGTGGTGAAACCACGCCGCAGGGTGTCCTCAGCCGCCTTGGCGGCCTCGATACTGAGCGTACCGAAATCGGCACTCAGCACATTGCTAACGGGGGAGAAACAGAACATGCTGTGCCAGTGGGCGTCGATCAGCCCAGGCATCAACACCTTGCCCTTGGCATCGATAACAGTCGCTCCCTCCGGCACCGTGATGATCCTGGCGATCTTCGTAATCTTGTTGCCCTCAATAAGCACGCTCATACCTTCTGCGAGCTGCTCGTGCTGACCATCGAAGATGCGGGTGTTCGTGATCAGAGAGACTGGGTCGGCGCTCCTGGCCGCCTCCTGAGCCGATGAAACAGGGGCCAAGGGCGCAACGAGAAAAGTGACCGCCCAAAGGGCTGATAACAAGAAGTGATTGTTCATGAGATTGGCTCTTGTTTAGTACTCTATTCGAATTGAGTTGAAATTGGCGATTGTCAGGCACGATGCGTGAGCTCATCCACATTTGCATGGCTCGAATGTATCTGATGCGCATCGCGGATTGTCCATGCGTCGAACAAAAGCCTTCAGTCTAGCGTGTCGCAAATCGTCGAACCATTCTCACTAAAAATCATCTTGCACCGGAGCGACTTCGGACGTGGCGCGCCGGTCCGGAGAGCGTCGAGCGATCTCGCACAACCCGAATTTATAAAAAAAAAAAAAAATTCTACTCATCTTTTCTATCCCAACAGCCGAATTGCAGTGATATGTCCATGTCATGTTTTCGCTGGAGTCCGGAATGCGGTGGCGGCTTGTCGTTCTTTTCGCAACCGCATGCTCTGCGATGATCTCAGTTACCGGACGGGTGCCCGCACAAGATGCCGTCTTGAATTCACAAGACCCGGCGTTCAGCGAAATCGAATCTCTACGGTCCGAGGTTGCACAACTGCGTGAGCAGTTCGAGAGGAGATCGATCACTTCGGCCGAATTGCTGCCGCCACCGATCGACCCACAGCGACTTCTTCCTTACGACGCCGTTCGCGCAGCGAACAGTCGCGGGGCATTCTTCCTTCCTGGAACTGATGTCTACTTTCGAATCGACGGCTACGCGCGCGGTGACGTCATGTACGACACCGGCTTCGTGGGCAGCGGAATTCAACTCTTTCCCTCGACGATTGCCCTGGACGGATCTCCCGATGCGCAGCGACGAGGGCAAACGCAGCTGACAGGCGGTCAATCGCGGTTGAGCTTCGACGGTCAGGCAGACAGCGATATCGGGCACTTACGAGGCTACGTTGAATTGGATTTTCTGAAAGATGGCACAGACCCCAGGTTACGCCATGTTTATGGCGAATGGGCAGAAGAGGATCTGGATCTGATTGGCGGTCAGACTTGGTCGACATTCATGGACCCAGCGGCGCTTCCGGGCACAATCGCCGAAACTTCCGCAGCGGGGGTGATCTTCCGACGCCAGCCCCAATTTCGTTTCACACATTCTTTGAACGATGCCGGGAACTACTCGGTCGCGATTGAAGATCCATTGTCCACGGACTTCACGCTGCCTGATCCGATGACGGACGTGCGACTTGAGCGTTGGCCGGACTTCGTCGCCAGGATTCGTATCGCTGACAAGAACATCGGTTCATTTCAGCTCGCCTCTCTGGTTCGAGGTATCGGATACGAAGACACCATGAGTGACGAGCATTTGAGAACCGGTTGGGGAGTTTCCGCAACCGGCAAGCTGCTGATCGGAGAACGGGACAGTCTCGGCATGGGTGTGGCAGGTGGACGAGGGATTGGCGCATACCTGGCCGGGCTGGGTGCCAATTTCTCAGCAGCAGGCCCTGATGTGGGTGGCTTTCGAACGCTCGATGCGATCGGTGCATTCGCCACCTGTAAACACCATTGGTCGGAAGAATTCCACTCGAACTTGTTCTACGGATACTCAACCGTCGATTCGACGCCTCTGATGCCTGCGACCGCAGCGAAGAACATTCACAACGCCGGAGTCAATCTCATCTGGTCGCCCCGCCCAGGATTTGGCGTCGGCATCGAGTACAACTACGGACTCCGCGAAGTTCGAGACGGCGCCAACGCAGACAATCACCGCATACAATTTGGCGTTCAGTTTGGGCCGTAGGCGAGCAGAGACCTGTTGGCCGCGATTGTTGCATTGTGCACCTGGGGCATGAAAATCACCGCCCGGCAAGAGTATTCTGAGTCGCGAATGTGAGGTGGAAACCAGGGATTTTGGTGATTGGGGACGTGGGACGATGAGTTCCAGATCAACAGTCAATGACGGCGTTAAGTGATTTGCGGAACGGCCCAGGTGGCGAATGGCGATCGAAAATCACATTCTGCGCGGACGCTGAGCGCTGTCGAACACAGAATGTGAACGTGGACGCAGCGACGTTATGCAGCTCGACGGGAGTAGGAATGGATCACGCCACCGAGTTTCGATGTACAAACAACGTCGTTCAGACGAACCGTCGTCGCTTCTACTGGAGGTGCCGTAAAGTCCGGCGGCAGGTGATTGCGAGATGAATGCGGTCGTTCTTCGTTGTAGTGCCGACTCCATACTCGGCAGATGTAGTTCAGATGGCGCTCACTCACGATGACGAATTTGTTCAGACATTCGAGCTTAAGCGTCTGAATGAATCGCTCGACATGCGCACGCAGGTTGGGTGACCGCGGTGTGTTTTTCTTGACTTCAACGCCACTGGATTTCAGCACGGCATCAAATTGCCCTGAGAACTTCTTGTCGTTGTCACGCATGAGGTATTCCGGGGCGAGGCCCATGTCTTCGGCCACCATCAGGAAGTTGCGAGCCTGTAGACTCACCCATGCCGAATCTGGCTGCACCGTGCTCGGTGAAATCCACACTCGGCGGCTGCCGAGATGCAGAAACACCAAGAGGTACACATCGACCAAACCTTTGGCTGTCCACATCGGTTTCGACAGGAAATCGCATTGCCAGAGCGTGTCGGCGT
>JAGQQS010000234.1 GCA_020426105.1 Planctomycetaceae bacterium | reverse complement strand
AACATGCCGCCGACGGCGGTGGTACCGATCGTCCGGTTGCCGATCGCTCCCGGCCCGGTCGCACGAACCAACGGGATCAGACCCGCGATAAACGCGAAAGAAGTCATCAGAATTGGCCGGAATCGGAGTTTTCCGCCTTCGATGCCCGCGTCCGTGAGTGACAGTCCTTCGTGTCGACGTTGCACAGCAAATTCAATGATCAGAATCGCATTTTTCCCCAGCAGCCCGACCAGCATGACAAGTCCAATCTGACAGTACACGTCGTTCGCCAGTCCCATCGCCTTCAGAAAGAGGAAAGACCCGAACAGTCCAACGGGCAGCGAAGCAATCACCGGCAGTGGCAACAGGAAACTTTCGTACTGTCCGACGAGGACAAGATACACGAACACGACCACAATCGCGAAAATGAAGATCGCCGTGTTGCCCTTATTTGCTTCGTCATAGGAAAGTCCCTGCCAACCGACACCGTATCCATCAGGCAGTGTTGCTGCGGCAACTTCTTTAACTGCGTCAATGGCCTGCCCGGTGCTGTAACCAGCGGCGGGGGCTCCCTGAATAATGGAGGTAAGATACAGGTTGTAGCGGTTGATTTCATTGAGGCCCTGCATTTTCGAAAGGCTCATGAATGCCGAGTAAGGGACATTTTCACCTTCGTCGTTGATCACAAAGAGGTTGTCCAGGTCTTCCGGAAACCGTCGAAACTCCGGTGCAGACTGAACATACACTTTGTAAAACTGATTAAAGCGAACGAAACCCTGTTCCCATGTACTACCCACGACAATTGACAGGTTTTCCATCGCATCAGCAATCGAAACTCCTTTTTGCATGGCGATGTCGTTGTCGATCTTGATTTCATACTGCGGATAGTTGCTGGCAAAGAATGTGAACAGCCCCTTCATTTCTTTGCGTTTGGCCAGCGCAGCCATGAATTCATCGTTAATTTTTCCGAAGCGGTCATAGTCGTCACTGTTGGTCTTATCGAGGAGACACACCGAGAATCCGCCCGCCGCACCGAACCCTGGAACGGCCGGGGGCTCGAAAAATTCCAGCTTGACGTTGGAAATTTCCCGGCCTTTTTCTTCAAGCTCTTCAATAATTTCCCGGGAGGTGCGTTCTCGATCAGACCAGTTCTTCAGGTTGATAATACACGTTCCCGCGTTGGATCCGCGGCCTTCCGTAAGAACTTCATAGCCAGCCAGTGACGAAACATTAGTGACTTCAGGAATCGACTTGCAGATTTTGGCAAGTTCGTGGCTCTTGGAATTAGTGTACTCCAGCGTCGACCCGGGCGGTGTCTGTACAATTCCATAGATCATTCCCTGGTCCTCCAGCGGAATGAATCCGCTGGGGAGCACCGTATTCACAAAGACGATTCCGTAGGCAAACCCCCCGATGACGATCATCGTCATCAGACGTCGCGTCACGATGCGTCGCAGCACTGCAGCATAACCACCCGTTACATAGACGACGCCGCGGTCAAATGCGTGAAGGAAGATGCCCAGCGGTCCGCGTTTCTTTGTCTCTCCCGGCTCGCTGCCGGAAAACACAGATCGGAAAGTGAACATAAACAGCACCGCAACCACACCGGCAATCACAAGTTCCCGTACCGCTGTCAGTTCGACCTGCTCTGACACCAGTTCATGCACAAACTCAATCTGCAACAGGTAATAAACGCCGGCTCCCGCCGCCCCGCCCAGAACCACCGACAAGACTCCTCGCAACAGGTTGGCATAACGCCCGGCAAGCTTCTTAATACAACGGTTAATGAATCCGATCAGACCATGTTGTTCTTCGTGGCCATGACTGTGGGGTTTCAAGATCATCGCGCAAAGCACAGGCGTGAGCGTCAATGCCACCAGCCCGGAAAGCACGATCGCCATCGCCATCGTCAAACCAAACTGCCGATAAAATACGCCAACCGGGCCAGGCATAAAGGTAACCGGAATAAACACGGCCGTCATCGTCATCGTAATTGCGATGATCGCACCACTAATTTCATGCATGACTTCCTGAGTTGCCTGATAGGGCCCGATATGTTTGGTCGCCATTTTTTCATGGACTGCTTCAACAACCACAATCGCATCATCAACGACCACGCCGATCGCCAGGACCAGAGCAAACAGTGTGATCAGATTAATCGACATGCCAAATGCCAGCATGAAAAAGAATGCACCAATCAGCGAAACGGGAACGGCCAGCGTCGGGATCAGAGTACTCCGGAAATCCCCCAGAAACACATAGACCACCAGCGAAACAAGTACAAACGCCTCGAACAGTGTGTGCAGTACTTTCTCTATGGACGCATCAAGGAATCGAGAAACGTCATACGTAACCTCATAATTCATGCCCGGAGGAAACGACTTCTTCATTTCTTCGAGCTTCTCCTTAACCTTATTGATGACTTCTGTTGCGTTGGAACCGGGAGCCTGCTTCAGCACGATCGCCGCAGACGGGTCTCCGTCGAGGTCGGAGTAGAGGTCATAGAATGATGAGCCCAGTGTGACCTTTGCCACGTCTTTGATGCGGAGAATCTCACCGTTTGAATTGGCCCTTAGAATAATGTTCTCATACTGCTCCGGCTTGTTGTAGCGGCCGATCCAGGTCAACACATACTCAACAGTCTGCGACGTGGTCCCCGTCGCCTGACCCAGGCGTCCGGGGGAACCGATCATGCTCTGTTCCTTAATCGCCTCCATGACGTCGGCAGAAGAAATTTTGTAGGCGCGGAGACGCTCCAGATTGAGTTCCACGCGCATGGCATACGCACGATTGCCGAGAATTTTGGCGCTGCCGATGCCCGGTGTGCGATAGATCTCGGGCAAAATGTTGCTGGACGTATAGTTGTAAAGAAAATTCTGATCGACGTTTTTGTCGGTACTGTACACGTTCACGTACATCAGCATGCTGGTCATATTCTGCATGACGATGATGCCCTCACGCTCCACAATCGGTGGCAGCTGATTTCTGATCATCTGAATGCGATTGTTGACATTCAGAACTGCCACATTCGGGTCAGTGCCCGGTTCAAAGATAATCTGAATCGTCGCTTCACCCGCACTCGTCGCGGAAGAAGTCATGTACCGCATGTCCTGCACACCGTTAATGGCGCGTTCCATGATGACCAGCGTCGAATCCACCAGAATTTTGGCACTGGCACCGGGATAAGAGACCGATACGATGACGCTGGGAGGAGCAACCGAAGGGAATTGAGAGATCGGCAGAGTGACAATCGCGAGGCCGCCCATGAATAAAATGAGCAGCGAAATCACAATGGCCAACGCCGGCCGATGCAGGATTTTTGCAAACATGGTGTGCGTACCTAGTCCTGATACTTGTTTTGAAGTCCGTGGGGGCAAACTTGCAGCGGTAACCGTCTGGCGAGACGCGTGTTTTGAAGTTGCACCTTTGTGACGATGCTGAGCCGTACCGAAAAATCCACGCGCAGGATGTTGAAACTGTCATTACTCCGCATGAAATTTTAAGTTCTCAAGTGCCTGCTCAGGCTCGACAAATTCGTACTCGATCACATCACCGTCACGAACCTGCCGAATCCCTTCCAGAATGATTCGATCGTTAACGCTCAGACCGTCCTTGATCAGAAAAAT
>JAGQQS010000233.1 GCA_020426105.1 Planctomycetaceae bacterium | reverse complement strand
TCATGGTCAACGCGACGATCCGCTGCCCCATCCTGCCGCCCGCACCATTGACGCCGACTTTGAACGGCATATCGAAGATTCCTGATTGAGATGAATCGGGTCGTACCATGTCACTGGTCGCACAATCGTAACACGACACGGTTATTTGCGCTGCTCAACGGGAACATAATTTCGCTCATTCGCCCCGGTGTATATCTGTCGTGGCCGATAAATTCGACTCGTGTCTTCGTCACGCTGTTCACGCCAGTGAGCAAGCCAGCCGGGCAAACGCCCGATGGCAAACATCACCGTAAACATGTTCGTCGGAATTCCCATGGCGCGGTAGAGAATACCGCTGTAGAAGTCGACGTTCGGATATAATTTGCGACTCACAAAATAGTCATCTTCAAGGGCGATTTTTTCGAGATTGCGAGCAATATCCAGGAGTGGATCGGAAATTCCCAGCTCATCCAGTACCTGGCCGGTCATGTTGCGAAGGATCGTGGCGCGAGGGTCAAAGTTCTTATACACGCGGTGACCAAATCCCATCAGTCTGAACCCACTGTCCTTGTCCTTCGCTTTTGTCACGTACTTCTTGTAGTCGTCACCATCTTCGTGAATCATCTGCAGCATCTCCAGCACCGCCTGATTTGCTCCGCCGTGTAAAGGCCCCCACAACGCACAGATCCCGGCAGATATCGAAGCGAAAATATTGGCACGGCTGCTGGCGACAATTCGCACCGTGGACGTGCTGCAATTTTGTTCGTGGTCGGCATGCAGGATCAGCAGCATATTCAGCGCCTTCACCAGCACGGGATTGATTTTGTATTCTTCGGCCGGCACCGCAAACATCATATTCAGAAAATTAGCGCAGTAAGGCAGATCATTGCGAGGATAAATTGTGGGTTGTCCAATGGACTTCTTATAGGCATAAGCCGCGATGGTGCGAACCTTGGCGATCAGACGCACGATATTGACGTCTGAGCGATCATCTTCAGTACCGGGATAGTAGGTTGAAAGCGACGCGACCATGGCCGAAAGAATCGCCATCGGATGGGCATTAGGCGGAAATCCCTCGAAGAATTTCTTCATGTCTTCGTGGATCATGCTGTGATAAGTCAGTTGCTCCCGGAATGCCCTCAACTGCTCAGCCGACGGCAATTGCCCATACAACAGCAGCCATGAGGTTTCCACGAAGTCTGAACGTTCGGCAAGCTGCTCAATCGGGTAACCCCGGTATCGCAGGATCCCCTGATCTCCGTCGATGTAAGTGATGGAGCTTTGACAGGCTCCGGTGCTGTTAAAGCCCGGATCCATAGTGATGGTTCCTGTCTGAGCCAACAATTTGGAAATATCGATCGCCGTCTCGTCTTCCGTTCCACGAATTACAGGCAATTCATACGATTTTCCATTCAGACTCAGACTGGCCGTCGACATGTCACTTATTCCCTGAGAGCTAAGAACTATTGAAGATATCAGAATCTGAGGACTTCAACCCTGAATCGTAACGATTAATGAGTTGCACCGTTCTGGCATGCGCCAAGCCGGAACGCCCCACATTGTACAGGCAGATTTCACAGACTGCGCTCCTGTCAGCCGCGCGTTTGTCAGGAAACGGTATCACGAGGCTGCCAAAAGTAAACTGAGCAGCGTTTCATGGCCTTTTTTGAGACCGATCGAGCCATCTACGGCGAAGAATCCCTGAAAAACGTGCGTGGCCACGCTGTATCGAGAATATACGAACAGCAGGAAAGATCGGCGAGGCAATAAATGCCGTCGCGGCGGCTGCCGCAGATCGGCCGTGAGCGACGCAACCTGCAGGGACGACTGCGGTTGCGAGACTGGCGGTGGCGATCTTCATCGACGGGATGAATCGTGTCTTCCTCGCCTATCGCTCGAATGCGAAAAGCCGGCGTAATACCCAACTCGCCGCCATTCCCATTATCCGCGGCGGAACATGAAGTAGGCGGCCCCTGCGATACAAAGCGAGGCCCACAGATAGTCCAGTGTGAGTCGCTGCTTCATGTACAGGACAGCAAACGGGACGAACACTGAGAGTGCAATGACTTCCTGAAGAATTTTCAGTTGCCCCAGCTGCATCACGGAGATTCCGGTTCGATTGGCGGGTACCTGAAGCACGTATTCCAGGAACGCAATCCCCCAGCTCACAAGCACTGCAATAAACCAAGGCCTGGCGGACAGGTTCCTAAGGTGCGCGTACCACGCAAATGTCATAAAGACGTTGCTGCATGTCAGCAGCAGAATGGTAATGACGTACGGTCGCATGTTGATTACGCGCTGATTTCTGCAATTCGCCGCAGTACCGCGTTGTTGTACGACGAGCAACACGTTCACACTGGATTCGGCACGTGGCGAATCCCCGCGGACCACGATCTCCGGAGACTCTACCACTGCCATCGAAAGCTTTCAATGGCAGGCGCGAACTCTGCCACACCCGGGTGCAGTCGCGGATGTCGGCAGAACATCCCTGCTCAGGGGGACAATTCAATTTGCCGCAGGACGCGCTACAAGTTACAGCACGCGGCAAAGTTTTTTCTGGCAGATCCATCATTATCCAAATTTCAGTTGTCCCCAGTCTGCTTACCCTGTAGTGCACGGGCGAAAGCAGGAGGCATTGCGAACTACAGAACGCGCAGTCTGTGCTTCGTTGGAACGGCACTGGCCGGGACTTTTGATTTTTCATCCGGTACCATAGGCGCACGGTCTTAAACATCCCCTGCCTGTTGGAACCGCACGATGCCAGTCTTTTACCGTATACTCGCCTTTGCATTCGCACTCTTCCCGGTATCGGTCAGCCGTAGTGAGCAACCGCCGACAAATATTGTCTTCTTTGTCGTCGATGATCTGGGCCAACGGGACCTCGGATGCTACGGCAGCACATTTTACGAAACGCCGCACCTGGATCGACTGGCCGGAGAAGGCGTCATGTTTCCGAACGCGTACGCCGCGTGTCCGGTTTGCTCGCCGACACGGGCCAGTATCATGACCGGGCAATATCCGCAGCGCACGGGTATCACGGATTATATCGGGGCCGCTCAGCCTGATGCATGGAAACGCAATACACCGCACCTGCCAGCCCGATACAATGAGCGATTGGCGCTCGAATATGTTACTCTGGCGGAGTCGCTGAAATCGCATGGTTATTCCACGTTCTTTGCCGGCAAATGGCATCTTGGCAACCATGGTTTTTTGCCGGAAGATCAGGGCTTTGACATCAATCTGGGTGGTTCGGAACGAGGTGGTCCGTACGGTGGCAAAAAGTATTTTTCGCCGTATGGAAATCCGAAGCTGCCTGACGGTCCGGACGGCGAACATTTGCCCGATCGGCTCGCGACAGAGGCCTCGAAATTCATCGCCGCCCATCGGGACAAACCGTTTTTTGTGTACTTGCCGTTCTATTCGGTTCATACTCCGCTGATCGCGCGCGATGATTTGATCGCGAAGTATGAAAAGAAAAGGTCCCAGCTGACGCAGCACGATGTCTTTGGCGACGAACCACCGCGCAAAGTCCGATTGACGCAGGATCATGCGGTCTACGCCGGGATGGTGGAAGCGATGGATCAGGCCGTGGGAAAAGTTGTGGCCAAACTGGATGAACTTGATCTGACAGAAAACACACTTGTGATTATGACGAGTGACAATGGTGGCTTATCGACCAGCGAAGGTTCACCGACATCCAATCTGCCACTGCGGGCCGGCAAGGGCTGGCTGTATGAAGGGGGCATTCGCACATCTCTCATCATGCGTTGGCCGGGCGTTATTTCGCCGGGCACCGTGAACGAGTCACGAGTGATCAGTCCCGATTATTTTCCCACCGTGCTTGACGCTGCCGGTTTGCCACTGGAACCGGAGCACCACAAAGACGGAGTCAGTCATTTGTCATCGCTGCAGTCCGGTGAACCAACACCCAGTCGCCCGCTGTTCTGGCACTATCCGCACTATGGCAATCAGGGTGGTGCACCAGGTGCCGCCGTGGTGGACGGTGACTGGAAACTGATCGAATGGTTTGACAGCGGTACGACAGAGTTGTTTCACCTCGCAGCTGATCCGGGCGAAACAATTAATCTCGCGGAGAGAGAGCCGCGGCACGTCTCAAGACTGCGACAGATACTTCATACCTGGCAGAACGACGTCGGTGCCGTACCATCAACCATGAATCCGGAGTTTGACGGGACGAAACCTAACTGGCGGAAATGAACGCTGATCTCGCGACAAATGGCGGAGTCTCATCAATGGCTCAGTCTATCCTGCCGCGTTGCCTATGATGGTCAAGTTTGCGGATCAGACGCTTCGGCTCTATCATCCGTCACCATGCAAACACTGAGTGGCGAATTTTCTGAGCGGAGTATTGTGATCATCGGCGTCGGGCTGATTGGAGGATCGATCGCCGCTGCGGTGCGCAAGCGGTTTCCGGAATGCAAAATCACGGGAATCGGGCGAAATCCGGAACGTCTGCAACGCGCATCTCAGCGGGGATTGCTGACGCACCATTCTGATCAGATCTCATCCGCATCCATACCCGCGGGCAGTCTGGGAATAGTGTGTCTTCCCGTCGATCAGATCGCCGAAGCCGTGCGGCGACTGTTGGCGGCTGACTGTGAACTCGTGACCGATGCCGGAAGTGTGAAAGCCAGCATTTACGCCGCGCTGGAAAGCGTTTCTCATGAACGCTTCGTAGGGTCTCATCCGATTGCCGGCAGCGAACATACGGGGTTTGAAAATTCAGACGCGGATTTGTTCGTCGATCGACTCTGCGTTGTCACGCCGATGCAGTCGCCCGTATCGAAGACAGAGCGAGTTGCGGCATTCTGGAAGTCAATCGGCATGACAGTGCAGCAGATGTCTGCGGATGAACATGATCGAGTCCTCGCGTTGACCAGTCATCTGCCACACATAACAGCGGCAGTGACGAGTGGCTGTGTCTCGGAGGAGCTGTTGCCATTTACCGGCACTGGATTTCGCGACACGACGCGAATTGCCGCAGGGTCTGCCAGCCTCTGGACTTCAATCCTGCTCGGAAACAGTGTTCATTGTATAGAATCTATCGACGCAGCCCGGCAATTGCTGCAGCGATTTCGCGAGGCTATCGCGGCCGGTGATGCCACAACGCTGCAGTCCATGCTGGAAACATCGGCTCAGCGTCGCAGACAATTGAACCACGAATAGATTTCCGTCAAACGTCGGCCAGGACACGATTGTTCAACACCATGCCCGTTCACCAGCACGCTTTTCGATATCTGCGGCAGCCCAGTTGTGTTTCGCCACAGACGTTGGCAACGGCGGGAGAACCTGCGTGATGGCTCTGCCGCCAGGTGCTGTGCGATACCTGCTGATCGGGCAGGCCATTATTCCGTTTTTCATTAACGTCATTGTCAATATCGTGATCGGTGTGCTGTCATTTGGAGGACAGAAGTCTGTCGCCACCTGGGCATTCGACAAAGGAGCTGTCGCGGACACGATCGGGACCTGCTTTTTTCTGCCACTCATCACATGCCTGATCGTCACCCCGATTGTGCACCGTCAATTGGTTACCGGTGTCGCCAGTCGCATTCCCGTGACCGATGTGCCACGATGGGTACGCTGGATGAAAGGACACATGATGCTGCGGGCCACCAAGTTCGGAGTGACCGGGCTGCTATTGCTCACCGGTCCGGTGTATGGACTTTATTATCTTTTCGCCGGTGACTCGATCGAGACCGTTCGCTTCATCGCCCTGAAAGCCATTTTATCCGGACTGATGGGAGTCGTTGTGACACCATTGATTGCGTTTGTGGCGATGTGTGATCATGCTCCCAGCCCACAGCGGCGATAGACATAGTCCTGAAATGCATAGACCAGCTCTTCCCGCGTACTGATCGTTCCCTCGAACGGACTGCATTTCATGCCTTGATGCATGTCCGGATACAAGCGTGCATCTTCCGCCAGAATCATTTTGATGATGATGCATTTGAACCTGCCCCAGGCACGTGTCAGCAAACGGGAACGGAGATTTTCCTTTGCGGCACGCAGGACGAAAACGCGCACAGACAAACGGCATGATTCCGCCGACGTCGGCGTAACCACCATGACCTGCAGCATTGCGTCAACTCGAATCAGAAACAGGTTCGGGAAGCCGTGATGCAGGCGGTACACATGAGTGCAGCCGGGTTCGAGCGAACGCAGTAACCAGTCGGCGATGCGCCGATAAAACGCGGGGGTGGCGATTGGTGACCGCATGCTCGTCGATTCATCGCAGATTCCATGCTCAATCTCTTCTTCGCGCCCATAGCGAATCAGAGTTCGGGGATGCACGGTCGGGACATGGTACGACTCGACTGTATTTTCCACCACAACTTTCCAGTTCACGGGGAACTCGTAATTCCAGCTGTCCGCCAGCCGCCACCGGTTGGCAGGAAATTCGTCACAGACTTCGACCAGCGGGCCCAGTTGATCGGCGAGGTTGGGGGCATTTTCATTCAGCGTCACAAAAATCAGCGGGCCGCGAACCTCGGTGCGAAACTTCTGCAGACATTCCGGGCCGCCGGGGAAAGGCTTGAAACTTTGCGCGTCCGGAATTTTCCCGGTGCGTCCATCTTCATTGAATTCCCAGCCATGGTACTGACAGGTCAGTGTCTGACTGTTTCCATAAGCGGCATGTGTCAGCAGACAATGTCGATGGGGACACACATTTAGATAGGTATGGATGGTGCCCTGAATGTTGCGCACCAGAAGTGGTTGTCCCAGATGTTCACAGGTAAAGAAATCGCCATCATGGGGCGCATCCGAAATACTGCCGACAACCAGCCAGACTGGAGCGAACAGGCGGGACTGCTCCAATTCGTATTGAGCCGGACACGAATAAAGCCGCGGCGGCAGAACATGTGGCAGTCGCGCCGTGTTGATAAACATTCAGGACTCCGAATTGCTTTAAATCGCCTGGCAACTGTTCAGTCGGCTTTTACTGCTGGGCTTTCGCGATGTGCGGGACGAACTGCGAAATCATAAAGTCCGCCTCCCATCACGGCGCCGACGATGGGCGCGATGATGTAAACTGTCAGCCAGCCGAGATCGCTGAAACCCGGCAGGGCGATTGAGCCCCAACCGGCGAG
>JAGQQS010000232.1 GCA_020426105.1 Planctomycetaceae bacterium | reverse complement strand
GCTGGCGATTAGCCGGACGCACAGATCGTGCCTCGGATTTTTCCGCTTCATGAGGCTCCGGTGACGTCTACGGAATCCATCAAAACCACTCAGCGGCCAGCGGAAGTTTATCGGGTGACTTTTAGCTTGTCACCAGGACTCAGGCAGGTACGATGAAAACACCGGGACCAGCTGGCGAATTTCCACCGGCCCGACGCATTGGTGATCTGATTTTCAGCGCGTCGGTCGAGGCCCCACCGACGCGCCCAAGCAAAGATCTGAGCGACAGCGGCTGGCTGCTATATCGGAGGGACGACACCACCCGGCTTCCTCAACAAATTCCTGGAGCTTCGGCCCGAACGGCCTTCATCGCCACCGGCCAAATCCGCTCAAACCTGACCGCTATCCGCGTCATTCGTCGGCACTCGCAAAGTCACAGAAAATTTGCTGTCGGGTATTCTCGGTTTCAGCCGACAAGAGACCCTTCCTTCGATCCATCTGCGCAAGTGTTATTGTCCCAATCACGCAGATTGTGGCTAGCGTGACAAGAGCCCACGTCGGATACTCGAATCGACCGCCCCCCATAAAAGTAGTCGTTGCGAATAGTGATCAGCGGAAAGCTCGCATGTAGCAGCGGATTTTCGGAACTGCCCATAGATCGTTGGCGTCTGCGTTTTCGGGAATTTGTGTTCTACACCCCACGGAGCAACCGTCTCCGGCCACATTTCGACGCTTCACCCCTCTGTGCCGCAAAGAAACTTACATGCGAGTCTCCGTTTTTCTTGTTGCATCGATCGTGTACTTATCGACAGACGTTGGCGCCACCCAGGACATCATTGGGCATAAAATCATCCAAAAATGCATCAGTGCTGCGGATCCGAAACAGGCTGGAAAGGCATACGAGGAACTGTTCTATAAAGATCCATCAGGCGAAGGACCAGAATTCGCTGAAGAAGAACTTGCGAACTCCGAACACCCTGGAATTGCACTTCAGGCGGCATGGCGAATGCACGTCCGTGAGTTACCAGAGAAATCGGCACATTTCGGAATCACTCCCGTGGACCACTACTTACCAGACGTGCAACGGTTCGTCGGATTCGTTGAAGGTCGACTGAAAGCTCAAGTGCCATATTGGTGGGAAGACATGCTGGAATCAACAGACAAACACCACCCATTGAGAACGCAGGGACGAACGAATCGTTGGGATACGATTCCAGATTTCGATCCAGCTTCAGATTCAATTACCATCGAGGCCGGATCGAACAATATTGTACTTCCGACTGAGACCGTGCGATGGTTAACTGAAGAGAATCATTCGAATCAATTGACTACGGCTGTTAACAGTGGATATATCATCGTCGTGTCGCGACCGACTGATGCTGGGTTCCCGCGTATCGCCTGCATCGAAATTACGACTGGGACGGAAAGTTGGCGAAACCAGATGTGGGGCAATGCAGTCCAACACGTTTTTTCCAGTGGGCCGCCAGTCACCCGTACAGATGTAGTCAGCGTGGTACTATCCAAAGACAAGATCACTGTTTTTGGTGCGTACAGCGACGAATTACAACATCTGAGGGCGCACACCTTTATCAACTCAGCATTTTACGTCGAGCAGTTCTCGATCGTCGGTGGCAACTGCACGGTTCGATTCGCAACCGACAATTGGGGGGTGCGATTGGACTGACTTCTGTAAGGATGATCGCTCAGCATTCCGTGTCTCTGGATGCATGGCGCCTTTGATTGCCGCGGGCCACGCTCATAGGAATCTTCTTTGTGGCTTCACGTGTTGTGTCACTTTTTGATGATGCTCACTTTCGTGACGCGTTGAAGTGATGGATAACGAGCTGGACTGGGCCGCGGAGCCGAGGTGGCGGTGCGGTGTTATTGGGGATTGTAAATGGCCGCGATCATCATTCGCCAAATCGAAGCGTCCGATTAGGCGTGGCCACACCAGGAAACAGCAGAGCGAACGTAAGCGCCATCGCCTGCAACATGGGTTAGGATGGTTTTTCGGCGCGTCGGTCGAGGCCCCACCGATGCAGGATAGTCGGGTTGGGAATCACGACGGCTGGCTGCAGCATCGGAGGGGAACTCGCCCCGGCGATATCTGCGACATTCGCGGGAATACTTCAGGACCCACCCAAACGGAACGACACATTGGAAACCCTTTCCGGACACCTATTCAAGATTCTCCTTCGAGAACTTTGCCAATTGATGCCCCAGCATTCGAAGTATTCCAGTGTCGCAACTGACATTCGCATCGATCGTGTCGCCAGAGGATGCGACATCAATTGTGAGTAAATCATCGTCGGCATTCAATGAACGAGTGGCATTGCGGAGCAATTCATGAAAGCGGCCTGTCAGAGAACTGGTTGATTCTGAATTCTCTGCAGGAATGTTGATAAGTGTGGAGACTACAGCGCTCAAACGGGCGTTTAGGTGAAACGCAGAGGAAGACACTTTTGGCCGTGTCAGTGTTTCGATCTGACTCACAAGCGACTCCATCGCATTCTCACCCGTAGCGAACCAGATTTTGTTTGAACCGATACCAACAAGCAGTTGACCGTCCGATTGGATCCATGTCCGAACAAACGACAGGGATTCGCCTGCAAGTGTGACCCGATGAATGGAAACGTCGTTGACTTTCTGTACGTTAAGTTCGACAGAGTTGCCCGGCCCCATCTGAGAGATCTGAGTCAGCGACCCGGTAAATGAGCCCGCATTCGGTACAACCAGTGCTCCTATCCAATGCGGTTTTCCATTCTGCACCCTTCCTTCCGCAAAGCCGTTGAATTGACCTGAGGCAATAGCAGTCTTTAGCAGTCGCGCGACACCCTCTGTGAGCTGTCTTGATGATGTCCGAGTTGCCACACTCTGAAACGTGTTGTTCGTGAATTGGTGCAGCAACTCCTCCGTCACAAGATCGGTAAAGGACTGAAGAGTTCGTCTCCTAAGGTCGGCAATTGGGAGATTCATTCGCATAGAAAACATCGACGAGTCAGACTCAGTGACCGACGCAAAAGCATCTTCATGGGTCGCCAGATCCGAAATCGTAGTCGCCAGTGCCGTGCCACCAATCGCGGTTGCCGACAGAATTGCGGAAGCGCCAGGGTTGGCTGTATCTGCCCGATCAAGCTTGATTCGCGCGGACATGACCGTGCCTTCCGCAAGGAGCAGTTGATATTCGTCCAGCCACATCGTCAGAAACCACTTGTGAATTCCTTCGGGTAGTATCCAAGGATGATCCTCTGTCGCCACCGCCTCCAGGGACTGCTGTCGATAATTCTGAAATGCGCGACGTCGGTACTCTTGCGCTTCAGGAGAATGGTCTGAATTGACGATGGTGGTGACGACCGAGCCTTCAACTGCTGCGGCCGACGGGCCTGCAGCTCGGACTACCTGCTTAAGCAAATCCAGCGACTCAAGCCGACTCGTGAGTCCGATCCAAGCACCTGGCGATCGTGAATCAACGCGAATCCAGCCACGTGCATCACCACTCACTATTGCAAACAGAGTTTCGTCGTTTTCCGTTGTGGACGCCGTAACAATATACCCGATGGATTCGAGGGTCTCGCGAAACTGCCTGAACGGCGTTTTCTCAATGGAGAGCGGTACCCAAAAAAGAACAGTTCCGTCGCCCAGTGAGGGCAGCGGACGAATTTCAATGGGCCGATCTGAGTCCATTCCTGTGAGGAAAATATCGATATATCGTTCGATGTGCGGCCACTGATTCTGTTCTTCGTCAGTTGTCAAACTGACCAGTGTTCTGAGATCTTTTTTGAACCGACTGCCACCAGGAAAGACGGTCGTAATGTGACTATCGGCTTGGGAAGTTTCTCGCCTTGCGGAAGACCCTTTCGTTGCGTCAACGCTGGCAATATTCGGCTTCGCTTCTGATGCTGGGAGTGGGATTGATGGACGTTCATCTGGCATCATTAGGAACGAAACAGTAGTGATTATGATTGTAAGAACAAGCATGGCAGGGACCTTTCGCTGGTAACGGGAGAAATTGGCTGAGCATCCACTTTTGGCTCGGAGTGATTCCGGCAACGGCACAGTCGTCGGCTGCTGTACATGAGCAAGACATGTTTCCAGAAGCTCTGCCACTTCCGTGGCAGAGCCATAACGGCGGTAATCGCTCTTGGCCATCAGTTTCTGGACCACCGAACTCAGCCATTCCGGAACGTCCGGATTGATCTCACGCATGGAACGAGGTTCTTCGTCGGTGATGAGTCTCAGGATCGCGTAGCTGTTGTCGGCTCGAAATGGTGGGTGACCGGTGCAGAGGAAGTAGAGGACGCAGCCGAGGCTGAACAGATCAGACCGTGCATCGACGCTGCCGCCGCGTGCCTGCTCGGGAGACATGTATTGCGGAGTTCCGGCAATGACTCCGGTTCGGGTGATGCTTGCGTCATCGACAGCACGAGCCAGCCCGAAATCGGTCAGCAGCGCTCGCTCGACCGTGCCATCCAGCAAGATGTTCGACGGTTTGACGTCGCGATGCACGAGTCCCTGCGCGTGAGCGGCAGCCAGTCCGCGAGCTGTCTGCATCCCGATTCGCAGAATCTCCTTCAGCTCTTGCGGCCCTTGATCCTGAATGCGTTTTTGGAGCGTCGTGCCGCGTGAATACTGCGTGACGAGGTACGGCACTCCTTGCCATTCAGCCACGCTGTAGATCGGCATCACATTATCATCGATCACGGCCGCAGCAGCCTTCCCTTCGCGGGCAAACCGTTTTCGAGCCGCGCCGGAAACAGCCAGATGCGGCAACAGCATCTTGATCGCAACAAACCGATTCAGGGCGCCTTCATAAGCTTTGAAAACAACCCCCATACCGCCTCGGCCGATCACGCCGACGACTTCATAGGAACCAATCCGTCCCAACATGCGCGGGTCGTCCGTCGGCCCCAGCAACCGCAGGATGGACTCCAGCGATTCGCCTTCGCTGCCTCGTTCGTCGTGATCCCCCACAACGTGTGTTGATTCCAACGGAGTGCGAAGGATCGGGACGATTTCGTCCTGCCACTGTCGATCGGACTGCGGGACTTCCAGAAGTTGCCGGCAGCGTTCGCAGTCGCTGACATGGTCTTCCACGTCCTTCAGTTCCGCGGGGGATAGCTCATCATGAGACAACTGCCGCAGCAGTTCGGCCGACAAGCACGTTTGTGGATTCTTCGTGGTCATGGTTCATTCTCCTGCAAGTCCCAGAGCTGCGAGACTTCCGAAACCTTTTCCTTCAACTTGGCGATCACTCGATACCGCGCGACATACACCGCTCCAGCGGAGCGTCCCATTGATTTCGCCACTTCGGCGATCGACACGCCTTCAATGGCCGTCAGCCAAAAGACTTTCCAGGTCGCTTCGCTGAACTCGGAGCGAATCTGCTCAGTGGCCCAGCGGATCAGTTCTTTTCGGGCCTCCGCCAAAATCTCGGCGGTGGTTTCCTGCGGATCGGGGTGAGCACCCAGCAGTTCCACCATCGAGGTCGAACCGGTGGCTGCGTCGCGAGGTCGCCGAGTCAATGCTTTCGTAATCGCATTGCGGGAAATCGTCGTCAACCAGGCCCGAAACGGCGGCTGCAAGTCTCCCGGAGTCCAGCCCTCGATCGACTTGGAGATCGACAGAAACACCTGCTGCATCACGTCCTGTGCGTCGGCGTCCTGCAAGCCTCGCCGCCGGGCCATCCGAAAGACCACCGGCTGGTAGATTCCCAGAAACTCAGTCCACGCAGCTCCATCTCCCAGGTCTTTGACCCTAGCAATGAGGCTGTAGCTGGTTTCCGGAAACTCGGGCATGTTCTTCTCCTATGAAGAATCATCCGCGAATCCCCGAATTCTTACACCCGAATTTGTAATTCCGCGAAATTACTGGCGGAACGTGGGAGTAGAAGCCCGGTTAGTGCAGTGCAGATCCGATGGCAACTCCGAGACTGGAGATCAACCGGACTTTCACAACACGTATGTCTGAGACAAGCTGAATCGCGTGGATCTGGTGACAGAGCAGTCCGCGAA
>JAGQQS010000231.1 GCA_020426105.1 Planctomycetaceae bacterium | reverse complement strand
CGCGTCGTCGTGATGCTGACGAACTTTTTCCTGCATCTGCATCCGGTGTCGATCAAGCAGCAGGGAATTGCGCTGTCGTACACGTGGTGCATGGGAGGAATCACATTCTTCCTGTTCCTCGTCGAGACCATCACCGGCGTGCTGTTGATGTTCTATTATCGTCCCACGCTGGAGTGGGCGTTTTATGACATCCAGGCGTTGCGCGATGTGCAGACGCTCGGAATCATGCGTGAAATTCATCGCTGGGCCGCCCATGCGATGGTAATTACGGTGTGGTTGCACATGTATCGCGTTTTCCTGACCGGCAGTTACAAACCGCCTCGGGAATTCAACTGGGTGATTGGTGTTCTGCTGCTGGTGTTGACACTGCTGCTGTCCTTCACGGGGTATCTTTTGCCGTGGGACCAGCTTGCCATCTGGGCGATCACCGTGGGCTCAAATATGGCAAAAGCCACGCCGGGTCTGGGTACTGAAGGGCCTGGTTTTCAGCTGTTCAATACCAGTGGATATGAATTAATTACAAATGCTTCTGACGCAAAATTTCTGCTGCTTGGCGGTCGATTTGTCGGCGAAGCAACGTTGAATCGTTTTTATATCCTGCACTGTGTGGCGATTCCGTTAGTGGTCAGTGGGCTGATTGCAATCCACTTCTGGCGTGTTCGTAAAGACGGCGGGATTAGTCAGCCTCTGTAGTAGTGCTTTTTACAGGAGATCGGCACTGTTCAAACAGGTTGTGCTTTCTGACAAGGGCTTCCTGGCAGACAGTTCCGTGTTCTCGATATAGATATTAATCAGGTTTTGTATCTGGTGCTTTTCTCGCCGGGTTTAGTCAATGTTGAATTTCTTTCCGATGCTGGCCTCGCTGAATCCTCATCCCGATTTGACGCCAGGCGTTTTGATTGGGCTCGCATGGTACTATCTCATTCTGTTCGTGATGAATCTGCTGTGGACAATTCGCAGCTACAAACAGGATGGTGAGTTCAGTAATGGAGTACCGAAGGCTGCGATCTGGGCCGTCGTTTCCGCTGTGCTCCTGATGACGGCGGCGTATCATTTTACTTATCCACCGGACGGTTTTCTGATCGCGATGCCAATGTGGTTTCGCAATTTTTTCAACGCGTACTTTTCAAATCCGGTTCTGTACTTCTTCCTGTCCGTGGGTGGTCTGGTCGTGATGATCGCCGCCCGTGAGTGGTGGACTAAACCGACTGTGGCCTGGGTGTTGCTGAATTTGTCACTGCTCTTCATGGGCCTGAGCCTGACAGACTTTGACTTCCGGCAGATCGTGGGAAAACCTGACAACGTGCCAATTGTAGCGATGCTGTTCATTGTCGCTTTCTTCACGTGGATTTACTTCCGGCGGTCGGTGGATAACGATAAACGAATCGCCGAAGGTCGGCCCCTTTTTGAACAGGAAAACAACGAAAAAGTTCTCGTGTGGCCGGATCTGGTGTACACCGAACTGATTTGTATGGTCGTGCTCACGGCTGTGTTGGTTTTCTGGGGGATTGCCCTGCAGGCTCCTCTGGAAGAGCCGGCCTCTTCGATGAAAACTCCCAATCCGTCCAAGGCGCCATGGTACTTCCTTGGCCTTCAGGAGATGTTGGTTTACTTCGATCCGTGGCTGGCCGGAGTTGTGTTGCCAAGCATCATTCTCGGCGGTTTGATGGCTGTGCCGTACATCGACTTCAACAAACTCGGAAACGGATATTACACCTTTAAACAACGTTCGTTCGCGGTGACGACCTTCCTGTTCGGCTTTCTGCCGCTGTGGGTAGCGTTGATTGTGCTTGGGACATTCCTGCGAGGTCCGAACTGGAACTTTTTCGGTATCTATGAGTATTGGGATGTCCATAAAGTTGAGGCCGCAACAAACCGAAACCTAAGCGAATTCATATGGCCACTGTTTGGAGGCATCCCTAAAGGGTCCGCGTGGTACACAATTCTGTATCGGGAATCCCCGGGCATCCTGCTGGTGCTGGTCTATTTTGCGGCTGTGCCGCCGTTGTTGGGACTCACCGTACTGCGAAAATATTTTGCACGTATGGGTGTGATTCGATTCCTGGTATTCTCAAACCTCATCCTATGGATGGCAATTCTGCCGATCAAGATGCTGTTGCGATGGTCATTCGCCCTAAAGTATATCGTGGGTATTCCAGAGTATTTTTTCAATATCTGACATTGGTAGACACCAATGGCGGGTTTTCTGTGTTTGTTAACTGCTGAGGACGGGCAAAAGGCCCAGTCAAAGTTATGCCAGCAAATGATACATATTCGTGGAATCAGAAGACGCTGAATGTCGTCTTCGCGCTCAGCAGCGTCGCCATGTTGCTGGCTGTCATCCTGATGATGAAGAAGGATCAGGCAGACGAATGGCGTCCAATTCAGCGCAAGAACTTCCAGTTGGAGGCGCGACTGCGCGAAGTTGAGTTGCAGGGGATCGAGACCAAGGCTTTTGAATCTCAGAAAGCTGAGCTCCAGAAGGAGATCGACAAGGCCGCTCGTGCTGTGGAAGCGGCCAAGGCTGAACCTCAGAACGCAGAGTTGTTCGCGAAGCTGGATTCAGAGCAGCGAGAGGTCGATCGCCTTGGCGATGAGCTGAAATCCCTGAATGGAATTCGCGACGAGTCGCGTGCGAAATATGACCTTGCCGTCCGCGATTCCCTGCCAGCCGACATTATTGCCGAACGCATGGCCGATTTTGAGCGCCGTCAGCAGCTCTGCGATGAAAAGCAGGTAATGCTCGACGCAGCAGCCGCGAGACTTGCGGAAACAACATTGAAAACCAAGGCTGTTACGAAGGAATACGATGAACTCGTCGTCGCGATGGAAAAGCTGACGAAAGAAGAGTCTCGCGTTAAGGCATCGCTGGAGAAAATTAAGCCGTCGTCGCTCATTTCAAGCATGAAGCGGTCATTGATGGAAATGCCTATCATTGATGGTTTTAACTCACATCTGAAAGTCGTACAGGACTGGATGCCGAAACTTCGTCAGACACTTGGTATGGCGAAGATAGCCAGATTTGACCGCTGCCGTACTTGTCACCAGAACATCGACAAGACGCTGGCAGGAGGAATCCCCGCCTTTCCTGAAGGGCATCCATCGACGGACGACGTGGCAGACTGGGTGAGTGAAAATAAGTTTCCTCAGCCTTATGCAACGCATTCGAACACCGAGCTGTATTGTACAGCATCCAGCCCACATCCCGTCGAGAAGTTTGGCTGCACTATTTGCCATGACGGTCAGGGATCAGGGACGAGCTTTGGAAATGCGGAACACACACCGAACAATCCTCAAATCGCCGATGAATGGCATGAAGCCTACGGTTATCATGCCAACCACTTCTGGGAGTATCCCATGCAGCCGAGTCGGTTTGCCGAATCGACCTGCATTAAGTGCCATCATGGAATGACAGAGCTTGGCGTGAATCCTGAGTTCGGCGCGTCGGCTCCGAAGGCATTCAAAGGCTGGCAGTTGATTCAGAAGTATGGCTGCTACGGATGTCACGAAATTCATGGTCAGGATGCTGGAGTTGCGATCGGTCCGGATCTGCGAGTTGAACCCCAGACGCCTGAGGAACTGGCGCGAGTTGAGGCTGATCCCACGCAAGTAGCAGGTAAACTCCGTAAAGTCGGGCCGAGCCTGCGGCATATTGATTCCAAGACGACTTCGGCATTTATTCAGTACTGGACTGAAGTTCCAACGCGCTTTCGCCCATCGACGAAGATGCCTCAGTTCTTTGACAACTTTCAGCACCTGTCAGAGGCCGATGCGGCCCACACGAAAGAACTTGAGGCCGTGGAACTGGCGGGCATTGCGACGGTGCTCCTCAAAAACTCTCAGCCAATGGAATTGCTCAAACCCGCTGCCGGCTATCAGGCGGACCCGGAGCGTGGCAAGAAACTGTTTTCAGAACGTGGCTGCCTGGCATGCCATCAGCACGGAGCAGTTCCGGGAACCACAGCTGATTTTGGTCCCAACATCAGCGATATACATCTAAAGTTAAAGCGGAATGCCGATAATCCGGGATTCAGCGACTGGCTGTACACGTGGATTCGTGACCCTCAGCGATATCACTCGCGATCCAAAATGCCGAATTTGTTTTTAGATGTCTACACCGACGTTGACGGTGCAACTCAGATTGATCCGGCCGCTGACATCACGGCGTTCCTGTTAAGTCAGGGCCCACCATCAGAGTTTCCGGTCCGCGAAGTCGATACGGCCAGGCTGGATGAACTTGTCAGTTTATTTCTCCGCAAGAGTCGCTTCAGCAAGGAAAAAGCCGAAGAGATTATCCGTACCGGACAGTTCGACATGAAGAAATCCGATGTGATCGGCGACGAATCTGCGCTGGCCACCGACGATGGTTCCGCAGTCGCTGACCCTGCTGAATGGCATAATCGGAAGCTGGAATTTGTCGGACGCAAGACCATTGGCCGCTATGGTTGCTACGCCTGTCATGATATGCCCGGCTTCGAAACAGCTCGACCGATCGGTGTGGCCTTGCAGGATTGGGGTCGAAAGGATACGAGCAAGCTGGGATTTGAGCATGTAGAAGAATTTCTGCATCACCACGGCGAACCTCCGGACAGCAAGTACTCTTCGACATTTCAGCGAGTGGAAGCGGCTGTCTCGGCCCTCGCGGCAGGAGAAGACAAGAATGGCGATCTGTCGCCCGCTGAGGTCGAAAGTGAAATGTCCGCGGCATTCTTTTTCGAAAGCCTTCAGCATCATGGACGTGCCGGATTTATCTGGCAGAAGCTCCGCGGTCCCCGGACATACGACTTCGAGAAAACAGAAACCAAAGGCTATGACGAGCGGCTGAGGATGCCGAAGTTCCCGCTCAAAGAAGATGAGATTGAGGCGATTGCGACGTTCGTACTGGGTTTGATCGCGGAGCCACCGGCACCCGAATACGTCTACACTCCGGACGAACGAACAAAGAATCGTCTTGAAGGTGAATTCCTGCTGGCTAAGTACAACTGCACGGGTTGCCATGTTGTCGAATTGCCACAAGTCACTTACGCGACGAATCTGGACGACGTGACGGCCACTGAGATGACTCCGGGAGACCATGAAAAAGGTCTCGAAATGCTGTTGAAACTAAGGCCTCCTGGCCAGGCGCTGACCGGAGAAACGAAGTCGTTTGTGGTGGATGAAGAAAATGTGCGCCTGCCCCTGCTTAAGCTGCAAGGTTTTATTGCGTCGAAGCCGGATCCAGAAGAAGAAGACCCCGAGTTTCGTGAGTATGGATTTGATGTCTGGAGTACGGCTGATGTGGGCACCGGAGACGAAACGAAGCGACTTCTTCCCGGGCACCGCGTCTCCTTCACGGAAAAGATGCTCGTAAATTACCAGTCGGGCCGTGGTGGTGATTTCGCGGAATGGCTGGTGGAAGACTTGATGCAGACCAAAACGGGTGGAAATCGATCGCTGGCATGGCAGGCATCCCCTCCGCCGCTGTATCAGGAAGGGTTTAAAGTACAGACGCCGTGGTTGTATCAGTTCCTGCTCGAGCCATCACAGATTCGTTACACCACCGTCCTGCGGATGCCAAAGTTTAACCTGAGCGAAAAAGAAGCTCGGACGCTGGCAAATTACTTTGCCGCTGTTGATGGAGCCGAGTTTCCCTATCAGGAACGGGGACCAGCGGCCGCCGAGTATCTCGCTTCAACGGAAGCGGAACTGGCCCATGCGGGTCTCCTGAAAGACGGCGACAACTATCTGAATGAATCATGGAAGACGCTGAACGGTCCGCTGTGCGTGAAATGTCACTCCGTGGGGGGGCGGAAGTTCAAGGTGTCTGATCCGGCGAAGGATATTCAGGGGCCAAACCTGAATGTCGTGCAGAATCGACTGCGAGCAGACTGGGTCAAACTGTGGCTTTATAAGCCGACCTGGATCACTCCATATACATCAATGCCATTGAATTTTCCGAAGAATAACACGACGCAGTTTCCGGATTTGTTCAGCGGGGATCCCGATGCGCAGGTAACTGCATCGCGCGACGCCCTGTTGAACTATACACGCCTCATGGAAGACATTGGTCCGACGGTGTATGCACCTCCCGGGGCTGCGCCGGCAGACGGTGCGGCGCCGGCTGCAACTCCTGAAGAAACAGAGACGCCAGCGGATGCTGCGGCTGCAGCAGATCAGATTAAGAACGAGAAAGATCCTGCCACTCAGGCGTCGGTATCGCGTATCGAAGAATCCGCAATCATCGTGGTCGAAGGCGCGAAGAAATGAGGGATATCAAAACTGACTGTGATCGTTCCTCGGTGGTTCCATGATTTTAATTGAGAATATAAACCGCACCGATCCAATAACCCGCACTGATTCATGTTGCATTTGCGGTCTTCATTCACGTGCAAATTGTTCATTCACTGTGCCATAACAATGATTCACTATTCTGACATGAACAAAACCCTATCCCTACTGTCGATCGCGATGTTGATTGCAGTCGCTGGCTGCGATGAAGTACCTGATTTCGGCGGGGGCGCCAGTGTCGT
>JAGQQS010000230.1 GCA_020426105.1 Planctomycetaceae bacterium | reverse complement strand
CAATCATCCGCGACTACACCCATCACTGGTACTTTCGATTTGCACCTGCCACTGGTGGTAAGGAGTTTCAAAAGCAAAACAAAACCCATTGATTTCTGGATTTCTGATGCCATCAAAGCCAGTCGTGCTTTGCACCGCCTGCTCGTTCGTTGGCCTTCACGGCCTTGTCATTACCGACGTTTCAGTTGTCCCCAGTCGGCTCGTCCGACTGGAGCAAACGTTTTGAGATTAGTAGCCAGGCGGCGGAAAAGAACTCCCCTGCCGGCTCGTCCGGCAGGCAGCGAAGTTTCATTCACTTCAATTCCTGCCGGTCAAGCCGGCACGGGGATCTCGAGATGCACGCCATTCTGGTTAATTGAAAAACGTATTCACCTGCGTGACAAGCACGCAGGGGCCTTCAAAAGTGGGTAATGACAAGGCCTCACGGCCCCGGCATGGGATGTGCCGGCCCTGCCGGGCCTGAACCCAACGATACCGACTTACCACGTTCCCAACAAAACGCGAATACGCCCGTTTTGAAACTGTCTCTGCAGAAATGCAAAAAGCCCTCGCCACAAAGAGTAGCGAGGGCCAGAAAGTTGATTAGGAAACAGAACTGCCTGCTATCGCAAGTCCACTCTGGTAAAATAAGCGATGCCCGTCAGGGGCAGTTCTCGCATCAACATCGCTTTGCAAAGTCGAGTGATGAAGAGTGAGGAAAAATGCTGAACGATACCGGAGTTGCAAGACTCGAAGGAGCAGAACACGTCTCAACAAAAACTGAAGACAAAAGTTCACTCACAGGATCATTTCTTCCATAGGCGTCCTCCAGATAATGGAAACACACAGCAACGGAAAAACACGTTCGCATACAAGTATTATCACCTATCGATCGTCAGTCAATAATAATCTTGGGTGAATCGTCTGCTGAGTTGTATTCCTGACTGACTTTTACGATTCTGGAGTGTAGGACCGGCATATTTTTCCCATCGCTTCTCCCCCCAAACTGCCTCATTGTACAGACTGATTTCTTCTACCATTCGGACAGTCTACATTCTGCAGTCAACGATAGACGATTCCGCCAGAAATTCGTCTGGCACATGAGTGCCAATCACATGCTCCAACAGAAAAACAATCCTATGTCTGACGCAATTCACCTGACGGAATCAGAAATTCTGGATGGTTTAACCAATGTCACGAGATCTCCGCGGGACAATGGCCTGCTCGAAGCCATCGTGATTCGTCCCGGTTCGGAAGAAAGACTCAGTATGCAGCGATGTCGTCTCAGTCCGGAATCAGGAACCGAAGGCGATGCATGGGCGCGTGGTTGCTGGCTGAAACTCCCTGATGGCCGTCCTCACCCTGATGTTCAAATATGTATCATGAACTCTCGGATGATCAATCTCGTGGCGGGCCAAAAGGACCGGTGGCAACTGGCGGGTGACAATCTGTTTGTGGATCTGGATCTGAGTCGGGAAAACCTTCGCACAGGCCAACTGCTGAGCATTGGTGAATGCGTGATCGAGATCACTGAACAATCACACAACGGCTGTGCGAAATTCAGCCATCGTTTTGGACCAGCGGCTCTCAAAGTCGTAAATTCACCGACCGGCAAGGAATTCAGACTCCGCGGCATCTATGCAAAAGTGATCAAGGCTGGTGATGTGCAAGTCGGGGATGTGATCACCAAGGTTTGAAAGCAATGGTCACGCTCCCTATTGGGGCATCATCGTCGGTGATTTTGCAGTCCCCCCGGAACCTCTCAAAGCCCCTACAACAAACGTCGCGGCTCGCGCAGGTTTGTGAAGGGTACTAAATGAATCGATCGATGAAACGCGGATCGAGCGGTATACCACTGATTTCGATGTCGGAGATCAGATCGACGAATAAGCTTGATTCAGAATCCATCATGCTTCTTCCGATCTCTGCCCAGCGGTGTTGTAATGCGGCAGACTCCGTGAAACCGCGTATCCGAAGTTCAGCTTCCTGATTCAACGCTTCTGCCACGAGCAAATATTCTGAATTAGGATTCGTCAAAGTCAGAGCGTAGACCAGTGATGCGATTGAAATGCAGAGCTGGTCGAAAATGCCACCTTCGTCCCCCAGCAGGAAGCTTTGATCCATAAAATTTTTCTGATGTCGAGCAATCGTGAAAAGTAATCGACGACCCAGAACGCGATTTCGGCGCAACGCCTGCCGGATCAGCCGTTCTTTTTGAGGAAACAGATTCTGAACGCTCTTCAGGGAACCAACCCAGGGATTCAGTGAACCGACAATAGTCTGCAGAACAAAAACCCCAAATTTTGCTTTTGCCCACAGGCCAAAACCGCCTTTCACTTCAGCCATTCCGATCGGCTCAAGAAACCGAGTGCGGATGCCGCGAGTCATCGCATTGGGCGCCCCCACATCCGCCAGGACAGCATTCGGACCCTCGTAGACAGTGGCAATCGTAAATTCATGCATGTTCTCCCCAATGTAGTTCTCGATCAGATTCTCTGAATCAGCCACCGAAAATTCATCGCCATTTCGGGTGGCCTGTCGACGTTCATCACGATGGACCGATCGGCCTCCCTGAATCTGATAGGCGTTGATTGCCGTCTGCAGCAGCCCCTTGGTGGCAAATACTTTCGCGATCATTCCCATCGTTTCGTCACGCACCCCGTTGGCCGCCAGACGAAAACACACGTCTCCCAAGACTCGACTGGCCAGTGCGTGGCAGGTGGCGCGACCAATCCATGCACGGATGCGAGGCGCCTCACCGATCGGTCTTCCGAATGTGCTGCGAAACGCGGTCCAGCCAGCCGGCCTGCCCTTCCGTCGCAAACCGCCACTATCCTCAACGCTGTGCGGATCCAGAATCAGTTGCGCTAAAAGTCGAAATGTTTTTGCGGCGCTGTTGACACAGATCCCGCCACGCCCTTTGGCAAGTGAGCTGAATGCCTGTGCCAATCCTTTGCCCGGTGGTCCCAGCAGTCGATCCGCCGGAATCTCATAGTCGGTCAATCGAAATCGGGCGTTCCACAAATAATCGAATGCCGCCAGTCGATTCCTCACCATCCGAAAATTTTGGTTGTCCTCCCGTGGAATCTCAAAAATCAGCATCCCCGAATCCCGGCCTTTCGGCAGATCTTCGCCTTTGATTTTCAGAATCAGGACGCAAAGTCCGCCGTACACCACATTGGTGATTGGCCATTTAACGCCGGAGACCAGATATTTGTCCCCGACGCGCGTTGCAGTCAGACTCAGTTTGCTTGGGTCAGCACCGACACCCGGTTCGGTAAGCGCAAACGAGCCAAGAAGTTCACCGCGAGCCATGCGGGGCAGGTAGTTCTGCTTCTGAGATTCCGTGCCGAAATCCAGCAGCGGCGTTACCGGTCCGAGAAAATTATGGACCTCGAACAATACCGCTAAATCAGGATGCACAGTCGTGAGCGCGCGCAGCAGCGGGCCGAGATCACCTAATTGAGCGCCCGTCCCTTCATACTCAGTGGGAATCGCCAGCCCGAAAAACCCGAGTCGAGCCAGCCCGGAAAGCGTCTCGGCATGAATCAGCATCTGCTTGTGGTCGAGCAGTGTTCCTGATTTTTTACGTTCCAGCAGAAACTCCAGACATCGGGCCATCGTACTGGCAACTGCGGGTGAAGGATTAAATCTCCCGGGATCAAATTCCTCAGCATCGACATTTCCGAAAAGGGAAGTCAGGGTCGGCGCCTCGCCGGAGAACTGACGCTCGGCACTTCGGTCAGCGTCATCCAGCGTCGCCAGTGATGCGACTTCGTCGGCGGTTTTTCCCGCCTGCGCCAGGATCAATGAAATGGCATCCATTCCCGATTCGATGGGAACCGGAGACGCAGTTTTTGGGCTATCCTGCTCGTTTTGTTTTCCTGGAAAATTCACATGTTCACCGAGTACACTTTGCCAAAATTAATGTCTTCCTGATTCACGTCTGAGATAGACGTCGAGGCTGGCCTACGATGGTCAGCGAAATGGCGGAAACTGGAATTGATCTGCGCAATATCGTGATCAGCTTCAGCATTCGCACTTCTGGAATATGCGAATCGATGTGCAACATTAAACGATCTTTTTGAATCGTCTCAATGTAGTCGTTCAAGTCCGCAACTACAACGTAAACATTACCTGCCAGAAACTCTTCAGGTCGTTGTCCAACGGAGATGTAGAATGAATACACAAGGTTCCACAGTAACGTCATTGCTGCAGTTTGCAGCTTCTTCGCCCCCGGTTTGAGGCAGCTCGTTGAAGGGTGTCCACTTGCCGCATAGATCCACTTCATTCTTGCTGCGGCCCTTTGGTTTATTTTTATGGGGTGGATCATCTCGTTATTTCCGGGACCGATCGTTACATTCCTGATAGTGATCCTGCCCAAAGAATCACAGACGCCCTGAGCGTTTGGGCATGAGACCTTGAATTCGGTCTACAAGAAAATACAAACCTCGCCGAAAGAGCCCGTCCAGGAATGACTCATCGAATCCACGCCACAACCACCCAACGCTTAAACATGGCACCTGACGCTGTTTTCGATGCCTGGCTTGATCCCGTCAAGGTTCGTATCTGGTTGGCAGCAGCCCTCCAGGTCGCAGGACTTCCCGGCGATATTCGACAGGTTCAGATCGAACCACATGTCGGTGGCTCGTACTTGTTTTCCGATTTTCGTAACGGAATGGAAGCTCGGCACTGGGGCAGGTACCTGGAGTTGGAACGCCCGCATCGGCTGGTTTTTACATGGATCGTCGACGAATCCGAAGCAGCGAACCCATCCAAAGTCACAATTGACATTCAACCAGATGGCGATGAATGCATTGCCACGATCACTCATGAGATGGATGCAGCCTGGATCGAGTTCGTTTCGAAAACGGAACAAGGTTGGGCACGAATGCTGACTGCGATTGGAGTGACGCAGCATTGGTAAGCGCATGGGCGTTTCCACCTTTTGCACCAGCAGCCACGTTGATGACCATTCGGTTGCCATTCCTGCTCGACCGGTACCGTACAGGCAAAATGGGAGGCAGCGCGAACTTCTTGAT
>JAGQQS010000229.1 GCA_020426105.1 Planctomycetaceae bacterium | reverse complement strand
GCAGAGCTTCGATTGGTGGGCCGGCACTCGCATTCGCTCGCTGGTCGCACCCAGGGCTGCGGAATAGTGGTGTTACACGATCTTTCGAGTAGTCCGTGCCATCGGAAATTTTACTGAGCGTATTTGAATCGACGTTGTCCTGGCGCTCTGCCCTTCAGACCTGGCGGCCCGGATGATCAAAGAATGACCGTGACTAAGCGTTACAGCCCTCCGGTCATGGTGAACGGAGCCCAGAAGAAAGGATGGGCGGCCCCGAAACGTTCTCGCCGCGCGCGAATGCGATCGATTTGGGCCTGTCGCAGTGCTTCAGGCTTTTCCATGCCTGCCGCCAGATTTTCAAAGAACTGAATCATCAGTCGGGCGGTCTCGCTGTCATCGACCGACCACAGGCTGGCGACGATCGCGTTCGCACCTGCCAGGCGGAACGCTTGTCGAAGCCCCGCGACTCCCTCTCCTGAATTCACATCACCCATCCCGGTTTCGCAGGCACTCAACACGACCAGATCTGTGCCGCGCAGGTCCAGTCCTACGATTTCCATCCCGGTCAGAACGCCATCATCGTCCCCGACCGTCGTTTCGCTGTTACAGCCCGCCAGCAAAAGTCCGCAACGCAGCAGAGGATCTGTCGTCCTGCGCCGCGAGCTTGCTGAATCGATGTCGTCTGAGAAAGCATCGTCGAGGCCGTCTTCCGGAGGCAGGAAGAACCCGTGAGTCGCAAAGGTCACGACGCGTGGACTGCGAAGAGCTTTCGCCACACGTTCCAGGGCGTATTCGCCTTTATAGAGTGTTGCTTTCGCTCCGCAGTATTCGTCCAGACTGGGCTTCACTGCCAGGGCTTCGATCTCCGTATTCGGCAAGGGATCCACTTCAGATAACCGCCGCTTTATCGACACACTCCGCAAATTCGATTCGTCACCGGCGGTGATACTGCGGAAGATCGCTCGAATAGCATTCGCTTTGGATGTGCCATCCTGATCGAATTGGGGTGCGGCAAGGATGGCCGGCGCCTGCGGATTTCCCGGCGGATTCGCCACCAGCAATTCACGAGCACTCGTCACAAACCGCAGCGGGCGTTGTTCAATCAGAAACTCAAGGCCATCGGCATCCGCCGGAAGTGCGCTCCAGGGAAGAAGCCACAGTGGACCGTCGGGACACAGAATCAGTTGTGACTGTCCGTCGATGTGTTTTCGAATCGGCTTCCAAACAGCATTTGATAATCGTTCCATTCGTTCCATGTAAGCTATCGTGGCCGTCTCTTCACCGACCTTGTCAATCGCTCCTTCACTGGCTGCGTCGTCCAGAACCTGCGCCCGCACCTGCTGTATCAGGTTGTCGATGTCTGATGCTTCTCCCAGATCGATGTAAACCGGCTCATCCGTCTTTGGCTTTGTCAGCATGGCCAGGTATCGAACTTCAGAGTTGGCCTGGTCCGGTTTTCCATCAAACGGATTGACTTTGTATCGGGCGAAATCGACAAAGACACTTTGTTCATCCACTGCCTGGCTTAATTGCGGCTGTTCAAACCACGGTGCTGCAAAACTCTCTCCGTCAAGCTGCCCGGCCAGGCTGCGAACAATTTCCTGTTCTCGGGCCATCAGTTCTGCCAGACGATTCTGTCGCTGATCGTTGTCTCCGAGATTTGTGCCTGTCATCGAGATCTGTGAAATGTCACGCCGCAGTTCTGACAGTTCCCTGACCAGCGACTCGCCGTCCTTTCCTGAGACGCTCAGCAGCAGACGATTTCGCGCGGCCAGTGACTCCTGAGACAGTCCTTTGCAGTTGATCAGCCATTCTGATACATGTCTGGCAAGCCCGAGAAAGTCCGGATGCCGTCGGGCAAGTGTCAACCCGCTCATCAGCGCCGGATGAACTCGTTCATTCAGAAACGGCAACTGTTCTTCAGGCGTCATCGCGAACATGGTTTGCCGCACGTACCTGAGAGAATCCTGCAATGTTCTGTCCATCTGACTGATTGCCGGATCGGTTTTTCCCTGTGCTTCAAAAATGGAGGCCAACCGGTAGCGGGCCCCCACGGCCAGAGGATTGACGGCTCCCAATTCCTGTTCCAGCCGAGTTAGCGCCTTGACCATTGTGGCTTCCGCCTGGTCGAAATGATTCTGCGCACACTGCATTCGTGACTTCAGATCGAGCACAATGGACTCCTGCCCCCAGTTTGAATCGGCAGGCGGCGGAATGCGTTCGATCAATTCGGCGGCTCCGGAAACATCACCACTCGCAAATCTCGCCCGCGCCAGAGGAATCATTCCCTCGAACGCCTGCGGACTCGTCTTCCCATAGCGCTGCTGATAAATGTCCAGTGCACGCTGTGCCAGCGAGATTGCTTCCACATGCTGCTGTTGACGAGACAGCGCCGTCGCCAGGGTATTAAGGATCGGAGCAATGAGCGAATGCTTCGGGCCCAGACAGAACTCGGCCTGTTTCAGGGCATCACGCAGAATTTCTTCGGACTTCGCGGCGTTGCCAATCGTGTTGTACTGTGCCCCCTGATCTGCCTTAAGCAAGGCGACAGCAAGACTGTCTCGGCCCGCGGCTTCCTGAAGAATTTGGACGCTCTGATTCATATTGACGATTGCCTGCTGCACATCGCCAAAGAAGAAATTCACCGCCGACATTGCAGAATAGATCCGGGAAGCCAGTTCCGAATTCTGCTTTCCTTCGCGTGTCAGAGTGGCCAGCGCCTCCTGAAACTGCTCCTGTGCCTCCTTAAACCGGGACTGATTGTTGCGTGCCTGACCGAGCCCGAACTGTGCCGTGGCCAGCATGTCCGGTTTGCTGGATCTGGCCAGGCGAATCAACTGCTCGTACAGGTTTGCGGCAGCCGCATGATCACCCGCGTCACGTTCAATGACAGCGGCCTTTTCGAGCAGCGTGATCAATAGCTGATGATTCGATTGATTCTTTCGCAGGAGTTCTTTAATCAAATCTTTCGCCGCCGTCGCGTTACCCTGCTTCTGGTACATCTGTGCCCGGATCAGCAAGACCATGGTCCGCGTCAAGTCGGCTGTTCCCGGAGCGGTGTTAATGTTTTCGATATCGTTAAGCACAGCTTCCGCTTTAGCATAATCTTCCTGGACCGCGTAACAACCGGCCAGAGACAGCATCGTATTGACCTTCACTGCGGCGGCAGCGGGACGATCTGCATAGATGGACAACGCGAGACGGTAGCTGCGCTGGGCGTCAGAAAATCGTTCTGCCTTCTGGTAAACGAGTCCGTTGAGCTGGTGATGAGCTCCCGCGTTGATGTTGTCGCTGGCATTTCCATTGCGCAGAATCGTTTCAATCTGATCTGCAAAAGTGGTTGCTTCCGCAATTCGCTCTTCCTTCAGCAAAGCATCCCGGCGTTTTGCCAGCTCAAGCGCCTGCTGCAGCGATTGTTGACTGCTCTGTCCGCAGGCATACTGATCCCCCCATGGACCAAATAACAGAAACGCGCAGAGGAAACGGCCCGCAGTCAGGTAATATCTCATGAAGGTGTATCCTGTGTTCGCAGGACGCCGGCGCGACGAATGGTAACGCTTTGGCACTTCATCGCCTGTGTCACTGCTGGAAACGAAAGCTTTGCAGCTGCGAATGATAACAGGAGCAATTGCCGAGGCCAGCTTTCACGCGATGGAGACGTGCGAAGCAGGTCGCGCGTGAAATCCGGTAAATCGGGCAGGCCGGCCATGGAATAGTGTTCTTTGGCAGGCCCCCATTTCGGGGTGGAAGTGTTCGGCCAGCTTTCCCATGGGCATCCGTTTCAGAATGATCTGCCGAAAGACATGCTGGCCGCCGCTGACAGGACGCCGACAGGCAGCTGACGAAAGGATGCCATCAAAGACATCAAAGAGTTCGGTTTGTCGAGAATCTGCCAGCTACAGCACGGTGCCGCGCCGTCCCCAAAAATGACAGCTGAACGATGATTAAACCTTCCGTGGCGAGGTCACGAAAAGTTCATTACTTCTGTTTCGTTCCGTGGATTGTCGTCTCAATTAACTTCAGCAGGCGTTCAGCGATGTCCTGTTTGGTGCCCTGATAGCTGGCAATTGTTTCCGCGTCGGGTGAAAGAATCTCAACCGAATTCGTTAGCGACCCGATTGCGGACGTGTCATTCAGCACGATGCAGTCGCAGTTTTTCATTCTTAGCTTACGCATCGCATTGTTGCGGGGATCCTGTGACTCAAGCGCAAAGCCGACGATCCAGCGATCGTCCTTCAGGGCGCCCAGCTCAGCCAGAACATCTGACGTTTCAACGAGTTCCAGCACGATCGGCTGTCCGGTCTTCGTGATTTTTCCAGTGATCCGCGCCCGTGGGCGATAATCGCAGACGGCAGCCGTCGCGATCACTCCGTCGCAATGCGGAAACAACGTCAGGCACTGCTGCCGCAATTGGTCTGTCGTTTCGATGCGATGGACTTCACAACCTTCGGGGGGCGACTGTTCGACCGGGCCCGTGACAAGTACAACCTCGTGGCCGGCCTGAATCGCCGCGGTCGCCAGCGAATAACCCATCCGCCCACTACTTGCGTTTGACAGGAATCGCACATCATCGATGTACTCACGTGTCGGGCCAGCCGTGATCAGAATTCTCATGTTATCGTTTCACCGGCCAAAACGCGTTTGAGTTTTTCGAGGATCATTTCAGGAGCGGCCATGCGGCCTGCCCCCACCTGACCGCAACTCAGCCATCCCTCTTCCGGCCCGACAAGGTGATAACCATCTGCC
>JAGQQS010000228.1 GCA_020426105.1 Planctomycetaceae bacterium | reverse complement strand
CCAGCGGTCATCAACGAATGCTTCGACCCAGCTGTGGGCATGCCGTTGCCTGACTTCATACCAGCCGGTGAGGGTATTCAGATCGCTTCCGTAATAGCCATTTACCAGTCGCGCAGGAATCTTCACCGACTGCAGCATCAAAACACAGGCCGAGGCGAAATATTCACAGTGTCCCGATTTGGTGTGAAATACGAAGTCTTCCACCGGATCGACATCCCTGTTTTTGCGAGTTTGCAACGTGGAATACACGAATCCGTTTTCGGGCTTCAGGAACTGCAGAATCCTGTTTACTCGTTCCGCTTCCGGAACCAGTTTGCCATCAGCGGTGCATAGTGCGTTGGCCATCTTGTGAAGAGACGGCAACTCAGCGTCTATGCTGGCCTGTGCAGGAGTCGATGAACCAAAAGCCATACCCATCCCACGGTAACGCGAGTTTCGGCGAGATTCACGGTCCGTCAGACGAGGTATATCCAATTCCATCGCCGGGTCATGAAGTGTTACGGAAGGATCAACTCGTGGACATTGCACGGCAAATGTGCGCGGCAGAGAATTTGTAGATTTTCCTCGCCATAACAACTGTCCGTTGGCTGAGCTGCGATCGATCCGGAAACCGTCCTCCGCGATCACGTTCAGGACTGGATAGGGGGCGAACGCGAAATCCCCCACAGGCGCATCCTGGGTAATCCTGATTTCGAACTCCGGTGTAAGATTACCGCTGCCTGGGACCTGACGCCGCCGATAGGGCAATCCTGGAATCAGATTCTCGTCAAAGCCAATAAACCAGCGTCCGTGATAATAGCGATTAAGCGCAATGCCTCGAAATCGGATTTCATCCATGTTCAAGGCGGCCGCCAACTGTTCTGCCGAAATATTTTTTTGTGTTTTCAGACTTTTTGTGCTGTAGGACAAGACCCGTTCGTGGCTGATAGTCAGCGAACCAACGTGGCCCAGCGTAACGGATTCGGTAAAACCACTGCGGGATACGAATCCGCTTTCGCGGGCAAGATCCGCCGCGAAGGACGTGGCTCCCTGCTCCCAGACGCGAGGGAATGCCGCAAATACAAACGCGGCCAGTACCAATGACACCAGATAGGATCCGCCCACCATGGACCGAAATCGCCAGCTCAGCCATGTCTCTGAACTATCACGCTGCAGGCCGTCATTGACGTGGATTAATTGAAATCTGTTCTGTTCGAGACTGCCACGGCTGGATGCAGAGCCCGGATTCGACTTTTGACCAGGTGCGTCGTCGTCGGATTGCTGTCGACGGTGTTCGTCCATGACACGGTAGAGGGAGAAGACAGAAAGTGTCCACAGCAGGAGCGCCATCATGGCGAGCATCGAACCGCCAAAGAAGACGCCCGTCTTGAGGACGGCAGCGACGGCCATTTGCAGCAAGATCAGGGCCATTAGCCACCAGTACTGACGGTAACCTTTCTGCATCAACAACACAATGCAGGTCAGGTAGACGAGCATGTGTGTGCCTGCGAGCAGCTTGTCTTCGATCGTGCCGTGTCCAAGATTGTAGATTGACGCGCCCACGGCTGTCAGACCTGACAGGTTAACGAGCCACACCGGCATCCGTAACCATTGAAGTTGATCGACGAAAACCCATGCGGCAACAGCGACGATCGGCGTCAACGCCGCCGGGAAATAGTGGCCCTCGCTGTGGCACAGGATGACTCCGGCCATCGCCGCGGTGAGCGTCATACTTCTGAAGAATGCCGAACGCAGTTTTTCGTCACCCGGAGACAAAACACGACGGGCGCCAGATTCTGACAATCGTTGAACTGAAACGGAATCTCCGGCACCAGTCGATACGGCGTTCGCCGTTGCAGGCAACGCTAACTCATCTGCAACAAATGCGAGGGTCGCACTCAATGTCTGTTCGTCGGCATTGACAATCATCAGACGCCTTGTGAACTGCTGCTCATGCTGGAGATTCGCCTGAGCAATTGAATCGGCAAGCAGCCGGGCCGTTTCCGGACGCGGGGTAATCAACACAAATCGACAATTCGGGGACGGCTGGCTCTGACACACAGCGAGCAGCATTGAGGCCAGTTCAGCTTTCGCCGACGCCTGGCAGATCGCCAGTTCCTTCAATGCCTCTTCCCGAAAGCGGCCTGATCCGGAACACTCGACACTACGCAGATCTTTACCTGCGATCAGCAGACGATAGCGACCGGAAGAATTCCGGCGTGTCTGCTCGACACAGATTGTCGCAGCCAGGCTGATCGCTCGTTCCTGCAGCTGTTCAGGGAATTCGGTTAAAGAGCACAAGTCGAGCAGGACAATCAGGTCGGCTTCCCGATGTTGTTCATGTTCCTTCACCATAAAATGACCGTGCCGTGCCGAACTTCTCCAGTGAATGGCACGTGGATTGTCGCCCGACCGATATTCCCGAATCGTGTGGAATTCATCATCAAACACGCCCTGACGCGCGTTGCCACGGTTGATCGTCTCCGCAAGTTCCCGCTCCCTGCGCTGCCACGCGGGCAGCAAACGTCCGATTTTTGGATGCACGATCACTTCATCAGCCGCGGTGACGAGATGTCCGCGTTCACCGATGCCCAGCGGAAACCGGGAGCTCAACCGCAGCGGCCCGAATTGATAGCACCCCCGCCGCGCAATTCTGACATCGTAGTGGGCTGACCGTTGCTCACCTGGACCCACGCGTACAAACACCACCTTCACTTGTTGGCTGGTTTTGTGTCCTGCGATCGCATCCCGCACTTCGACAAGTCGTGAAGACAGCAGTCGTTTTTCATTTTTCAGACGAATTTCCACGGAAAACACCGTGTCCGCTGCGACAGACACCGGTAAGTGCCGCGATACTTTGACTCGTGCCAGCATGGCAACGACGACCCAGCCATTAAACACAAACGGTCCTGCCATCATCCCGAAAATCAACAGCAACATATTGCCGGTGTCCGGATTGCCGCCGGTAAGCGCGGCGACCGCAATAATTAACATGATGGCCAGGTATACAATGCCTTCTCTTGGCAACAGCATTCGCGACCGAATGCCAAGCTTCTGAGAGATCTTTGTTAACCACGTTCGCAGCAACAGCGAGATTCCGATCACCAGCAGAAAACCGCATCCCAGCGCCAGCAACGCATATCGCGTGGTGCCTGCGAATTCCGGGAAACTGGCCGGCAGGATATACGCCGCCATGAAGCTCGCAATTGCTGCCAGTAACTGCAGCACATTCGCGGCGCTGAATGAAATTGGCAGCGAAGCACGCCCTGAATCACTGTTTGGCATGGACCAGTCCTGTTGTAATTTGTACTGACCAATAAGGAGCAATCCGGACAATACCGCGTACAATGGTCACAGAAAAGGGGGCAGGAACCAATCGTGCACAGCAACCCTTCGGGCCGTTTGGCTATTGGTTACTGAACCCTTTTTTCTGAAGTTTGACCGAGCATTAAGGCTGCTGCATCTCTGGTTTCCCCATCGCACTTACGATAAAATTGAAGCAGAGTTTGTTGTAGTGACTTCCGTAGATTCCATGACGAGACGTGGGATAAAACATCAATTCAAACTGGCGTTCAGCTTTCTGGAGTGCGTTCACCAGCTGGACAGAATTTTCAGGATGCACGTTGTCATCCTTCAACCCATGCAGAAGCAGCAGGCGTCCCTTCAGTTTAGCTGCCGCCGCGACCACCGATGATTGCTGATAGCCATCGCGATTCAGCTGTGGAGTTGACATGAAGCGCTCTGTATAAATCGTGTCATAATTTGCCCAGTCTGTCACTGGAGCGCCGGCAATTCCAGCACAGATTTTGTCCGTATGCGTCATGGCATAGGCCGTAAAATATCCGCCATAACTGTGGCCACTCATCCCGATCTTCGCCCCATCCACCCACCGCTGGTTTTGCAGCCAGTCGCAGACTGATTCAAGATCACGTGTCTCTTCAACGCCGAGCCGGCGGTAGGCTGGCCAGGCGCTCTTCGCGCCATAGCCGCTTGCAGTACGCGGATCCCAGATGATCACAACGATCCCCAGATTGGCCAGCAGATGATCCGGCAGACGGTTGCCCCAGGCATTTTTGACGAGCGGATAATGCGGACCACCGTACGTGCGCAGCCAGACGGGATAACGTCTTCCAGGATCAAAATCCGGGGGCAGCACAAAGATGCCTTTTGTAATCGAACCATCCGCCATAGGCAGATCTCGAAATTCCAGCTTCCCAAACACATACTGATCGCACGGCAGTCCGGATGGCTCAGAGAGTACGCGGAGTTCGCGGCTGTTCGAGTCCCGGACAGCAACTTTCGCGGCTTTATTCAGGCTGCTAAAAGAATCGACAAAGTAACTGCCGCGTTGACTCACGCTCGCGACGTGCGTCGCATCTTCCGGTGTCAGCCGGACGACGTCTTCCGGTTCTTTGAGTGAGACGCGGTAGACGTTTTCTGCGATGTGCGAGTCTTTCGTGCCCGATACGATAACGCTCGATTCATCCGCATTGACGGCGTGCAGCGTGCGTACTTCCCACTCACCGCTTGTGATTGGCTTGATGTTTTCGCCGTCGGCGGAGACTCGGTACAGATGACGCCAGCCGCTGCGCTCACTGAAGAAGAGAAAGTCTCCACCCGAGAGAAACGTAAGATCAAGGGGGTTATCAACCCATGCCGCTGTCGTATCACGAAGTAAGCGACGAGTTTTTCCGTCCTTGAGCGGAGTCGTTAAGACATCCAGCCATGTCTGGGTGCGGTTTTGAGCGTACCAATAGATGCCCGAGCTATCCGGCATCCAGTTGAAATGCGCGATGATTAAATCGTCATCGGGATAGGCGGTCGAGTCGATCCATGTCGTATCGCCCCCCGCCATCGCCACAACACCCAGACGCACTTTCGGATTCTGTTCCCCGGCCTTCGGAAAAAACTCGGTTTCAAAATCCTGGGTGACGGTGGTGTGGTCCGAAATCCGGAATCTCGGGACTCCGGAATCGTCAAACTGTTGATATACAAGTTGAGTCCCGTCAGGACTCCAGCGATAGGCCTGCCAGTTGCGGCCGTACACTTCTTCGAAATAAACCCAATCCGCCTTGCCGTTGCGCACGTATTCAGAGGAAGTGTGCGTCAGCTGCCGGACCTGCCGAGTTTCAAAATCAGCGACCCAAAGTTCGTTTCCACGAATGAACGCCATTGCCGAACCCGTGGGGCTCAGAGTCGTTAGTTCCACATCGGTCGGCACACCATCAATGACCGACACAATTGCATCATCCAGGCTCGCCCGCAGCAAGCGTTCCTTCATTCGAAAGACGACGATTCGCTCTGCAGCAAGGTGCTCAATCCAGGCACCGGCCGACAGGCGTTTGGCGTCTGCTTCAGACACATCCGGTATCTGCTGCAAAGCACGGGACAACTCGTCCACATCGTACCACGGAGCTCCGATTCCCGTCCTGGCTGAGATCTGCTGCCACCCGCCACTTTCACGCTGAATATAATGTTCGTCGTCAATCCAGGTCATTCGGGTCGGCGCGAATCCTCCGACTGAAATTCGCCTGTTCCCGTAGACATGCTCATAGGTCAGGCGCTGAGGAGAGCTGATCGGAGTCTTCTTTGAGGCGGCCGTCGCAGTCGCTTCCTGATGCATATCAGACTGCGCGGCCGCCATTGGCGCTGAGGCCAGCACCGCGAGAATCGCTGCGAGCTCACACAACAGGAATGTGTGATCGTTCGAGTGCTCGTTTCTCATCAAAGCCCCACGCAGGCAGACGCCTGCCCTCGAAGGGAACTACTGTGGCAATCGACCACTTGAAACTGAAGGAAACGCTCCGGTGCAGGCTCGCATGAACTCGACGAGATCAATCTTCTCCTGAGGCGTAAGCTTCAGCGGAACAATCTTATCGCTTAACCACGGATTTTTATCGCCCCCCTTGTCGTAGTGTTCAACAACTTCTTCAAGTGTCGCCAGACTGCCGTCGTGCATATACGGAGCTGACAATGCGACGTTGCGAATTGTCGGGGTCTTAAATGCGCCCTTGTCCTTTTCAACTTTGGTTTCGGTATAACGTCCGAGGTCCGGTTCTTTTGCAGTCATACCAATCCCCAGATTGTGATACTGCTCATCCGCCAGATTGGCTCCCACGTGGCAGGCGCTGCAACCGACACGCTTGCTGAAAAATAAATCCTGACCACGCACAGCGCTTTCAGACATCGGTTCGGCCGCCACTTGTCGTTTCAAATCCTCATATTCCTTGTACAATTCCGGCGAGTCTGTTTTAAGATCTGCCAGGTCTTCCGCTTCGAGCGTGGCAAAACGTTTGTAGGCTTCGTTGTAGTCGTAGGGCGATGGCCCGGATACAAGCGTACGCTCAAACGCAGCCAGTGCCTTGCCGATGTTGTCGATCGTGATGCCTGAATCAGGAAAAATGCTGTTGAACTGCATTACGTAGCCATCGATTTTTTTGACCGTCTCCACGGCCGCTGCGTGCGTGTTTCCCATTTCAATCGGGTTCTGGATCGGCCCTACTGCCTGTGCTTCCAGCGACGCAGCGCGCCCGTCCCAGAACTGCGCATCGCTCAAAATTCGATTATAACTCACCGGCGAATTCCTGCCGCCCTTCTGACCATTGATCCCCACTCCCGTTGCGGTGTGGCGCGAGAAACCTTCCTGCGGATGGTGGCATGAAGCGCAACTCACTGTCTTGTCCGCAGACAGTCGTGTGTCAAAGTACAGCTGTCGCCCGAGTTCAATTTTTGCAAGCGTCATTGGATTCCCGTCCAGGCCCTTCACCTGACTTTCTCCCAAACTCAGACCGAGTGGAAGTTTCACTTTGAGCGGCTTATGGTTGTCTGCCTGAGCCAGCCACTCCTTGATCTGATCGCTGGTAAGCGGGCCAATCCCGGGAATCACTGGTGCCGGAAATCCACGACTCAAATCCAGTGTCGCGTCCTGGCCAAATCCTGGAACAGCCATCATGGCCAGCATGAACGCTACCGTCATACAGCTGATTGTTTTGCCGATTCTCAACATTGTTTGCTCACTGAACTACAAGGCCTGAATAAAGGAGCGACCGGATGCCGCCCGGATGTCGTTTGCTGTCTGCATTGTAGACGATCATCGAAATTGTTCCAGGCGACCGAATTACCGTTCTTCCAGCATCACGGCGGGGGGCATGGGAGGCAGATCCATGATCTCCGCGGCACGCGACTCCGTATCAAACATGGCGACCGTCGGTTTACGAAACATCCACCCGCCCACTTCACCCGGATTAATGAAAACCCGGCCATGTCGGTCGGTAGCAATGCTCGGTCTGTGGG